>JAYTYH010000337.1:0-61755 GCA_043742485.1 Rhizobacter sp. | reverse complement strand
AACGGCATCCGCACCGGTGCCGACGTCACCACCTGGCAGTTCGCCGACAGCGTCCACCCCACGACCGGTGGCCACAAGATCATCAGCGATACGTTCACGGCCCAGATCCGTGCGTTCGGCTGGATCTGAAGAAGGACACGACCATGAACCACAAAAACACGTCGATCGCCGCAGCCGCTTTCGCCACGCTCGCGCTGGCTCTGGCTTGCGCCGATGCGCAGGCGCAGATGCAGGCAGCGAGCCCCGACAACGTCATCAAGATCGGCGTGACGCGCTACGACAGCCACTCGAGCACCGACGGCATCCACGGCATCGGAGTGCCGGCCGGTGCCGACGCCAAGGTCGGCGGCGCGACCACGGTGATCTTCGTCTACGAACGCATGGTGACGCCGAACGTCGGCGTGGAGTTCGTGCTGGGCGTACCGCCGACGATCAAGGCGAAGGCGACCGGCTCCGTGGCGTTCCTCGGTGACGACGTGCTCTCGGCCCGGAACGTGGCGCCCACCCTGCTCTTCAACTATCACTTCTTCACCGCCGCCGACGCCTTCCGGCCCTACCTCGGCGCCGGCATCAACTACACCAAGTTCACGAACGTGAAGTCGAAACTGGCCAGCGACGTCAAGCTCGGCGATTCGTACGGGCTGGCACTGCAGGCCGGCGCGAACTACGCGATCACGAAAGACTGGGGCCTGTTCGCCAGCGTCGCCCACCTCGACGTCAAGAGCAAGCTCGTCGCCAGCGGCAGCACGGTGCTGACGACGACCATCGACTTCAAGCCATGGGTCTACTCGATCGGCGGCTACTGGCAGTTCTGACCGCAGGCCCGCGCCGCAGCCGACCTTAGCCGCGCGGGTGATGGGTCGCGTGCAGCGCCTTCAGGCGTTCGCGGGCCACGTGGGTGTAGATCGTCGTCGTCGAGATGTCGGCGTGGCCGAGCAGCATCTGCACGGCGCGCAGGTCGGCGCCGTGATTGAGCAGATGGGTCGCAAAGGCGTGGCGCAGCGTGTGCGGTGACAGCGGCACCGTGATTCCGGCCTTCGCGGCATGCGCCTTGACCAGCTTCCAGAACATCTGCCGCGTCATCGGGCCGCCGCGGCCGGTCACGAAGAGGGCGTCGCTGGCGCGGCCGGCGAGAACGGCCGGGCGAGCTTCGGCGAGGTAGCGCTGCAGCCACGACAGCGCCTCCTCGCCGAACGGCACCAGGCGCTCCTTCGAACCCTTGCCGGTGACGCGCAAGGCGCATTCGACGAAGCTCACGTTCACCGACTTCAGGCCGACCAGCTCGCTGACGCGCAGGCCGCTCGCGTACAGCAGCTCGAGCATGGCGCGGTCGCGCAGACCGAGCGGCGACTCGATGTCGGGCGCGCCGAGCAGCGCCTCGACCTGGGCCTCGCTCAGCGACTGCGGCACGCGCAGCGGCTGGCGCGCCGCATCGAGCCGCAGCGTCGGATCGGCTGCGATCATGTGCTCGCGCAGGGCCCAGCGAAAGAAGCGCCGAAAGACCGTCAGGCGTCGGTTGGCAGTGGTCGCCGTGCTGAAGACGTGGCGCGCGAGCGCGTATTCGCGCAGGTCGGACTCGGTGCTGTCGAGCAGGCTGCGGCCGGAGGTTCCGGTGCGCCACGCCGCGTAGAGCGTGAGGTCGCGCCGGTACGCGGCCAGGCTGTTCGCGGCCAGGCCCTCTTCGATCCAGAGCGCGTCGACGAAGGCGTCGATCGAATCGATCACCGGAACGCTTTCGGTCGGCATCGCCCTAGTCGAGCGCCAGCTTCTGCGCGGCGAGGAGTGAACGACGATTCGACATGGTGTGAGCTCCGGTTGAAATTCGCGTGGGCGAGTCTAGCGACCGGAGCGACGCCGCTGGCACACTCGTTCCGATGTCGAGTCCGTTGTTGCTACTCCCCGACTTCCTCCTGATCGCGCTCGGCTGGCTGATCTGCAGGGCGACGCCGCTGGATCGGCCGATCTGGGACGCGGTCGAACGCCTCGTCTACTACCTGCTCTTCCCGGTGCTGCTCTTCAACTCCATCGTGAAGAGCCCACTGCATGCCGGCGAGGCGGCGAACCTGGCATTGGCCGGCGTCGGCTCGGTGGTCGTCGGCATCGTCCTGGCGCTGGCCATCGGCCGCTGGCCCGGAGTCGACAAGCGCCTGCACGCCTCGGGCGCGCAGACGGCGTTCCGCTTCAACTCCTACATCGCGCTCGCGCTCTCGGAGCGTCTGCTCGGCGCCCAGGGCCTGACCTGGATGGCGCTGCTGATCGCGCTGAGCGTGCCGCTCGTCAACGTCGCCGCGGTCTGGCCGCTGGCGCGCCACGGCGGCCACTCTTATCTGCGCGAGATCGCGCGCAACCCGCTCATCATCGCCACGCTCGCCGGCCTTGCGGCCAACGCCGCCGGCGTGACCTTTCCCGACGCCGTGGCGACGACGCTGCAGCGCATCGGCGTGGCGGCATTGCCGCTCGGCCTGATGGCCGTCGGCGCCGGCCTCACCTTCGGTGCGCTGAAGGCATCGCCGCGGCTGGCGGCGGCCTTCCTCGGCATCCGCCACGCGGTGCTGCCAGCGGTGGCACTCGGGCTCGCGGCGCTGCTGGCCCTGCCGCCCGCGCAGGCCGGCATCGTCGTGCTGTTCGCCTCGCTGCCGACGGCGTCGAGCGCCTACGTGCTCGCCACGCGCATGGGCGGCGACGGCAGCTTCGTTGCCGGCATCGTCACCGTCTCGACGCTGCTCGGCATGATCAGCGTGCCGCTCTGGCTGGCGGCGCTGCAAGCGCTGCCGCACTGAGCGCCGCGTTCAGGGCGACCGCGGAGGCCCGGCTTGCGCCAGCGCCCACGCGATGTGCTCTCGCACCAGCGGCGAGGCTTCGGCGTGGCGGGCCTGCAGGGCGCCGGCGATGGCCGGGTCGCCCGTCGAGCGCAGCGCATTGCCGAGCGCCACGGCGATGTTGCGCAGCCAGCGTTCGTGGCCGATGCGGCGGATGGCGCTGCCTTCGGTCAGGCGCAGGAACTCGGCCTCGCTCCATGCCCAGAGCGCGAGCAGGCTGGGCCCGTCGAGCACCGGGCGGACGTCGAAGTCGGCGAGCGGGCTCGCCGTCGCGTACTTGTTCCAGGGGCAGGCGAGCTGGCAGTCGTCGCAGCCGTAGATGCGGTTGCCCATCGCGGCGCGGAACTCGGCCGGGATTGCACCTTTGGCTTCGATCGTGAGATAGGAGATGCAGCGCCGCGCGTCGAGCTCGTAGGGCGCCACGATCGCGGCCGTCGGGCAGACGTCGATGCAGGCCGTGCAGGTGCCGCAGTGCGGCTCGACCGGCGCCGTCTCGGCGAGGACGAGATCGACATAGATCTCGCCGAGAAAGAACATCGAGCCGGCGGTGCGATCGAGCGCCAGCGTGTGCTTGCCGCGCCAGCCGATGCCGCTTTTCGACGCCAGCTCGACCTCGAGCACTGGCGCCGAATCGGAGAAGACACGGTGCCCGAACGGACCGATGCCGGCAGCGATGCGGTCGGCGAGTTGCTGCAGGCGCTGGCGCAGCACCTTGTGATAGTCGCGGCCGCGGGCATAGATCGAGACGGCCGCCTGCTCCGGCCTGCCGAGGCGCTGCCACTCGATCTCCTGCCAGCCTGCCGTGGTGGTCCGCGGCAGGTAGTCGAGCCGCGCCGTGATCACGCTGGCCGTGCCGGGCACCAGCTCGGCCGGGCGCGATCGCTTGCTGCCGTGCGCGGCCAGGTAGTCCATGTCGCCATGAAAACCGTTGTCCAGCCAGGCGGCGAAACGCGGCTCGGCCGAGGCGAGGTCGATGCCGGCGACGCCGATCTGGGAAAATCCGAGCTCGCGGCCCCAGCCACGCCATTGCGTGAGCAGGGCCACCGGGTCGAGAGGAGCAACGTGGGTCATCGGTGTTGGCGGTGTCGGTGATTCTAGAAACGAGGTCGGCGCTCTGGACCGACGAGGCGGCCTGCGCCGAATCGGCACGCGCCATCGCCGCACGGCCGGCATTGGCCGACGCCTTCGTCGAGCTGCACGGGCCGCTCGGCGCCGGCAAAACCACCTTCGCCCGCCACCTGCTGCATGCACTCGGCGTCGAGGGCAGCATCAAGAGCCCGACCTACGCTCTGATGGAGCCGTATCGCGCCGACGCGGCCCACGCCGGCTTCGCGATCGCGCACTTCGACTTCTACCGCTTCGACGATCCGCTCGAGTGGGAAGACGCCGGCTTTCGCGATGTCTTCGCGGCGCCGGGGCTGAAGCTCGTGGAGTGGCCGGAGAAGGCGGCCGAGTTGCTGCCGCGCTGCGACCTGCGCATCGTCATCGCGCCGCGCGACGGCACCAGGGCGGCCATCGACACGACCACCGACGACATGGGCGACGGCACCGATCGCGCCGCCCGCGATGTCCGCTTCGAGGCGCTCAGTGGCCGCGGCGTGGAGCTGTTGGCATGACCTCGCCGGGCCGCCGCACCGCGCTGCGCAGCATGGGCGCGCTGGCGCTCGGCCTGGGCGCCCGCGACATTGCGTGGGGCGCTTCGATCGTGGCCGTGCGCGTCTGGCCGGCCGACGAATACACCCGCGTCACCATCGAGTCGGACGCACCGTTGACGGCGCGCCACTTCATCGCCGCCGGCCCCGACCGGCTCGTCATCGACGTCGATGGACTCGAGCTCAGCCCGCAGCTGCGCGACCTCGTCGGCAAGGTCCGCGCCGACGATCCGTTCATCGCCGGCGTGCGCGTCGGCCAGAACCAGCCGCGCGTCGTCCGCCTCGTCATCGACCTCAAGCAGCCGACGGCGCCGCAGCTGTTCGCGCTCGAGCCTGTGGCCGCGTACCAGCACCGCCTCGTCTTCGACCTTTACCCGACCCGCGAGCGCGATCCGCTGCTCGACCTCATCCGCGACAAGGAGCTCGCCGAAGCGAACGCGGCACAGGCCGTGCAGGACGCGCTCGGCGAATTCATCGGCCGCATGGGCAACGGGCCTGTGCTCGCGAGGCCGCCCTACGCCGCTTCGGCGCCGATCGTGGCCCGCGCCGCGCCGTCGTCGGCAACGTCGCCGGCACCAGCGGGCAAGGAGCCGGTCGGCACGGCGCTGCCGCCGCTGACGGCGCAGAGCCGCATCGATCGCCTCGTCGTCGTCGCCCTCGATCCCGGCCATGGCGGCGAAGATCCCGGCGCCATCGGCCCGAGCGGCCTGCGCGAGAAAGACGTCGTCCTCGCCATCGCGATGCTGCTGCGCGACCGCATCAACGCCAACCCGAACATGCGCGCCATGCTGACGCGCGACGCCGACTTCTTCGTGCCGCTCCACGAGCGTGTCAAGAAAGCGCGGCGCGTCTCGGCCGACCTGTTCGTGTCGATTCATGCCGACGCGTTTCTGAACCCGGAAGCGCGTGGCGCCTCGGTGTTCGCGCTGAGCCAGGGCGGCGCCACCAGCACGGCGGCGCGCTGGATGGCCAATCGCGAGAACGCCGCCGATCTCGTCGGCGGCATCAACGTCCATGCCAAAGACGAGTCGGTGCTGCGAACGATGATCGACATGAGTACCACCGCGCAGATCAAGGACAGCATGAAGCTCGGCGGCGAGGTGCTCGGCCAGATCGGCAAGGTCGGCAAGCTGCACAAGGGCAGCGTCGAGCAGGCCAGCTTCGCGGTGCTGAAGGCGCCCGACATCCCGTCGATTTTGGTCGAGTCGGCGTTCATCTCCAACCCCGGCGAAGAGGCCAAGCTGCGCGATCCCGAATACCGCGTCCAGCTGGTCGAGGCGCTGGCGACCGGCATCCAGCGCTACTTCGCGCGCAATCCGCCGCTGGCGCGGTCGCGCCAGCTCTGACATCGCAGCCCTCACGAGGCCATCACACCATGCTCCATCCGCAGGCCCAGGCCTTGATCGATCTCATCGAGCTGCGCAAGCTGCCGCCCATGCACACGCTCACGCCGGTCGAGGCGCGCGCCTTCTATCGCGATCGCCGGGCCCTGACACAGCCGCCGGCGCCGCTGGTCGAGACCGTGCGCGAGCTCGCTGCCGAAGGCGAGCACGGTGCCATTCCGCTGCGCTTGTACAAGCCGGCACCTGTCGTCCCTGGCGATACGCAGCCGCTACCGGTGCTCGTCTACTTCCACGGCGGCGGCTGGACCATCGGCGACCTCGACACCCACGACGTGCTCTGCCGCCAGCTCGCCAACGCCTCGCACTGCGCCGTCGTCTCGGTCGACTACCGCATGGGTCCCGAAGATCGTTTCCCCGCCGCCGTTCTCGACTGCCTGGCGGCGACGTACTGGGTCCGCGATCACGCTGGCGAGCTCGGCGTCGATGCCTCGCGCCTGGCCGTCGGCGGCGACAGCGCTGGCGGCAATCTCGCGGCCGTGGTGGCGCTGATGGCACGCGACACGGGCGACCTCGCCATCGCCTGGCAGCTGCTGATCTACCCGGCCACCGACATGCGTCGCGGCCACGCCTCGCACACCGTCAACGGTGCCGGCTATCTGCTCACGCGCGAAACCATCTCCTACTACCACGACCACTACATCGACGACAGCGCCCACGACCTCGACTGGCGTGCATCGCCCTTGCTGCACCCCGACCTGGGCAGGCTGGCGCCGGCGCTGGTGCTTACGGCCGGCTTCGACCCGCTGCGTGACGAGGGGCTGGACTACGCCGATGCGCTGGTCGCGGCGGGCAACCGAGCGACCTACATCTGCTTCGAGCGGCAGATCCACGGCTTCATCACCATGGGCAAGGTCATCGACGAAGCCAACACGGCGGTGGCACTGTGCGCCGCCGAGATGGCGCAGGCGCTCGCGCGTTAAACGTTGAAACGTTAAGGCGCGGCGCCCGTTCTTCTTCTGCGATCAGGTCGGCGCGTTCACGTCGGAGAAGAGGCCGGCGTGACGGCGGCCTTGGCCTTCCTGGCACCGTGCTTCACGGACTTCTTCGCTGCGCGACCGGAGTCGGCGGCAGCATGGCCCTCTTCCTTGGCCGCGCCCTTGACGTCGCGACCGGTTTCGGCAAAGCCATGGCCGACCTTGCGGCTCGCACCGGCGACGGCGTGGCCGGTCTTGCGGCCGGCATTGGCGACAGCATGGCCGGTCTTGGTGGCGGCCGACGAAGCGGCCTCGCCGACCGTTTCCGCGGCGCCGACCGGCATGGCGATGACGGCGAGCGCGAGCGCTCCGAAAGCGAGAGACGTACGAATGATCATGGGTGCTCCTCCTGGGGTAAAAACGACAGCGCGCATGATATGCGCCAGGAGTTGCCAAATGAACACACTGACTCGCTCGCTCGTCTTGGCCTCGGCGTTCGCCGGCGCTTCCCTCGTCGCACCGATCGCCGAGGCCGCACCCGGCCACGGCGGCGACCGTGGCAGCAGTTTCTCGGGCCGCGGCGGGGCCCCGGGCAGCGCCTTCCACGGCGGCGACTATCGCGGCGGCTACGGTCACGGTGGCTACCGCGGCAGCTATTACGGCAGCTATTACGGCAGCTATTACGGCGGCTACCGTGGCGGCTACTGGGGTCACCGCGGCTACTGGGGGCCGGGCGTGGTCTGGGGCGGCATCGGCCTCGGTCTCGGCCTGGGCGCCATTGCGTACAGCAACTACGACCGCGGCTACTACGGTGGCTATGGCGCCTACGGCGGCGACACCTACGACGGCACCTACGGCACCTACGGCACCTACGATACCTACGGTTCGCCCGAGGTCGTCGTGGTGCCGTCGCGGCCGGCCTACGTCGCCGTCGATCCGCCGTTCGAGGGTCGCGTCCTGCGCTCGGGCCAGCCGGTGCCGCAGGCGTCGCGGCAGGCCGAGCCGATCTTCTATCCGCGCAACGGCCAGACCGCGGCCGCGCTCGAGAGCGACCGCCGTGACTGCAACCGCTGGGCGACGACGCAGCAAGGCGCGATGGCCGATGCGAGCGTCTTTCAGCGCGCCACCTACGCCTGCATGGACGGCCGCGGCTACACCATGCGTTGATCGGTTTCGCCGGCGGCCTGCCGGCGCGTGAAAGATTGCGCGGCAGGTTGGCATTCGCGCCACGGCGACGGGCACGAGTGCACGGAAAACGCTACAACGTCGCGCCATGCCCGAATCGCCCGAAGACCCATTCGAGAAGACATTTCGTCTCGTCTGCCGACTCGACGACGCCGACATCGACTACGTGCGCAGCACCTCCGAGTGGATCGAGCGATGCGTCGCTCGTGCTCTCGCCGTCAATCCTTCGGCGCATGCCGACGAGGTGGCGCCGCTCGTCGTCGACATGAGCACGCGCGGGCACTGGCGCCTGATGAGACCCGAGACCGTCGGCGAGCAGCTGGCCCTGCCGATCCCGCAGCGCGCGGACTGAGCCGCTTCGTCAGGCCACCGGCTTGGCGCGCGAGCGGAGGGCGCCGGCGATCACCAGCAGGCCGGGCAACAGGATCGCTGCCCAGATGATCTTGTCGAGGTTTTCCTTGACCCACGGGATGTTGCCGAACAGATAGCCGGCCACCGTGACGCCGCCGACCCACAAGGCACCGCCGACAACGTCGTAGAAGGTGAAGCGGCGCCGCGTCATCTGCGCGACGCCGGCCACGAACGGCGCGAAGGTGCGAAGGAACGGCATGAAGCGCGCCGCCACGATGGTGACGCCGCCGTACTTCTCGTAGAACGCGTGGGCTTGGTCGAAGGCCTTGCGGTTGAACCAGCGCGAGCTCTCCCACTTGAACACGCGTGGACCGAGGCGGCGCCCGATCGCGTAGTTGCTCTGGTTGCCGAGCACCGCTGCCAGCCAGAGCAGGCCGAGCACCAGCGGCAGGCTCATCAGGCCAGCAGCGCACATGGCGCCGACCACGAACAGCTGCGAGTCGCCGGGCAGGAACGGCATCACCACCATGCCGGTCTCGACGAAGATGATGAGGAACAGCAGCGCGTAGACCCAGGCGCCGTAGGCCCGCACGAAGGTGGCGAGGTGCACGTCGACGTGCAGCACGAAATCGAGAACGGAGCCGATCATTTCCATAGCCGCGATTATGGTGAGAGGCTCGCGTGGCCCATGCCCACCGGCTCGATCACGACGGCGAAGAGACTTCGGTGTCGTCGAGCGCGGCCACCGCGTCCAGCCAGGCGGTCAGTGCCGGCGGGTGGCGCGCAACGGCTTCGTCCGCCGTCCAGCGCCGTTCGAGCTGATTGGCGGCGGCATGCAGTTGCCAGAGCAGCTCCTCGGCGAGCGTCCACAGCTCGACCCGAAAGGCGATGTCGTCGGCGGCTTCTTCGCCGAGCGAACGCAGTTGCCCTTCGGTGATGCCGGCGTCGTGCAGCATGCGCTGCAGGGTCGCGTTCTGCTCGTTCATCGATTGCAGCAACGGCGCCTGCCCGCCACCGCTGTCGGCGGCCAGTGCGGCACCGGTGGCAGGCCAGGCGGCGAGCACCCCGGCGGCCTTCAGCAGGCGCTCGATCAGCGGCTCGGCGGCCATCACTTCGGCCTCGGCCGGCACCGGGGCACCGGCGAGCAGCTTGTGGATGGCGGCGACGCCCTTCGGGTCGTAGCGACGCGGGTTGACGCGGAGCAGCAGCGAGACGCGTTGCTCCGGGTGCAGGCGCTCGCCGTCGAACATCGCGGTCACGACCTCGGCCAACGCCAGCGTCCGGCCGAGCGGGCTCATGGCGGCGCCGACGAGGCCGCGCGGATAGCCGGAGCCGTCGAGCCGTTCGTGGTGCTCGACGATGGCGCGCACGACTTCCTTCGGGTACTCGGCGAAGCGGTCGACCAGCATCGAGGTCGTGAGCGGATGCACGTAGACCGGCCGCAGCCGGTCACCGCTGAGGCGGTCGTCGGAGTCGAGCAGCTCAGCGTCGATGTGAAGCATGCCGAGGTCGTGCAGCAGCCCGGCCGTGGCGGCGAGGCCGATGCCGAAGCGGCCGGCACCACCGTCGCGGGCCAGGTGGGCCGCCAGCAGCGCCATCAGGATGCCGTGCTCGAACAACGCCGGTCGTGTCTCGCGCGCCAGCTCGAGGTGCAGGGCCACCGGCCTCGGCAGCGCGACATCGGCGATGGCGTCGAGGACGAGATTGCGGGCGGCACCGGCCGGCACCGCCCGCGCGAAGAAGGGCAGGCGCTCGATCACCGCCAGTGCCGCTTCACGCAGTGCGGCACCGTCGAGGCCGCCGCCGGTGTCGACGCATTCGTCGAGCGGCAAGGCCAGCCGGTGCGAGACCAGCCGGTCGTACAGACCCTGATCGATGGCGACGCCGCCTTCGAGCAGCTTGACGCCCTGGGCGTTGTAGATCGGCTGCGATGTCGTGATCGGGCGCCTGGCGCCGAGCTCGACGACGGCCTGCAGGAAGGCCGGTGATTCCGCCTCGGCGACAGCCTCAACCGCAGTCACGTCGTTCATCGCTCGGAAGCTAACACGCGGTGCCGGGCCTCGATCGCCGGAGTAACGGCGGCTTTCTACAATGGCGTGATGAATGCCGTGCTCGAACCGCGCTTGCATCGGCCCATCCGCGAGTTGCCGAGCGAACTGATCAGTCAGATCGCCGCTGGCGAGGTCGTCGAGCGACCGGCGTCGGTGGTGCGCGAGCTCGTCGACAACGCCGTCGATGCCGGCGCCGCGAACATCGTCGTGCGCCTGGTCGGCGGCGGCATCCGGAGCATCGCCGTCGAGGACGACGGCCACGGCATTCCGGCCAGCGAGCTCGCGGTCGCATTGCGCCGTCACGCCACCAGCAAGATCTTTTCGCTGGCCGAGCTCGAAGGCGTGGCGACGATGGGCTTTCGCGGCGAGGCGCTGGCAGCGATCGCTTCGGTGGCCGAGGTGACGCTCGTCAGCCGCACCGCCGGCGCAGCGCACGCGACGCGGCTCGACGCGCGCAGCGGCGAGCTCACCGCGGCGGCGCGCGGCATCGGTACCACGGTCGAGGTGCGCGAGCTGTTCTTCAACACGCCGGCGCGGCGCAAGTTCCTGAAGACCGAATCGACCGAGCTCGGCCATTGCGTCGAGGCTGTGCGCCGGCACGCGCTCGTGCGCGCCGGAGTCGGCTTCGCGGTCTGGCACGACGGCAAGCTCGTCGCCCGCTGGGCCGCGGCCGGCGTCGCCAGCCGCACCCACGACGTCCTCGGCGCCGAATTCATCGCCCAGAGCCGCGCCGTCGGCGTCGACCTCGGCGGCTTCGTGATCGCCGGCCATGCCGGCACGCCCGAGTCGGCCCGCTCGCGCGCCGACCTGCAATACGTCTACGTCAACGGCCGCCACGTGCGCGACAAGCTGATCGGCCACGCCGTCCGCTCGGCCTACGACGACGTGCTTCATGGCGGCCGTCAGCCGGCCTATCTGCTGTTCGTCGAGGTGGCGCCGGAACGCGTCGACGTCAACGTCCACCCGACCAAGGTCGAGGTCCGCTTTCGCGACTCGCGCGAGGTCCATCAGGCGGTCCGCAAGGCGGTGGTGGCGGCGCTGGCGCTGCCGCGGGCGGCGATCGTCGTCGGCGTTGCGGAAGACGCGGCTGCGGTCGCGACGATGCCCGTCGGGCAGCGGCCGCTGTCGTGGCCGGGCGCCGCGCTGGTCGCGGCCGAGCCGGCGTCGCCGTGGCGCGTGGCGTCGGCGTCGGCGCCGCCCTCGCCTCTCGTCGCCGACAGGCCCGACGATCGGCGCGCGCCCGACGAGCACGAGTGGCCGCTCGGCCGCGCCCTTGCGCAGATCGCCGGCGCCTTCGTGCTCGCCGAGAACGCCGCCGGCCTGGTCATCGTCGACATGCACGCGGCCCACGAGCGCATCGTCTACGAGCGCCTCAAGGCCAGCCTCGGCAGCGCCGGCGTGCAGCAGCAGCCGCTGCTCATCCCGGTGACTTTCGCGGCCAGCGCCGACGAGATCGCGACCACCGAAGCGCATGTCGAGACGCTGCGCACGCTCGGCCTCGACCTGACGCCGCTCGGCGCCGGCACGCTGGCGCTGCGCTCGTTCCCGGCCGCGCTCACCGGCGCCGATCCGGTCGAGCTGGCGCGTCAGGTCCTCGCCGAGCTCGCCGAGGTCGGCGCCAGCGAAGCGATGGCGCGCGCCCGCGACGAGCTGCTGTCGACGATGGCCTGCCACGGCGCCGTCCGCGCCAACCGTGCCCTGACGATCACCGAAATGAATGCGCTGCTGCGCGACATGGAACGCACCGAACGGAGCGACCAATGCAACCACGGCCGACCGACCTGGCGCCAGATCAGCGCCCAGGAGCTCGACCGACTTTTCTGGCGCGGCCGATGACGAATACCTCCGGACACAGCGACGGCAGCATGCGGCTCTCGAAGCGCATGAGCGAGCTCGGCATCGCTTCGCGCCGCGAGGCCGACGAATGGATCGCGCGCGGCTGGGTTCGCGTCGACGGCCGCGTCGTCAGCGAGCTCGGCTCGCGCGTCGTCGTCGGCCAGCACATCACCATCGACGCCAGAGCGCGCAACGCGCAGGCGCAACTCGTCACGGTGCTGCTCAACAAGCCGGTCGGCTACGTCAGCGGCCAGGCCGAAGACAACTACAAGCCGGCGCGGGTGCTCGTCACGCCCGATCGGCAGTGGCGCGAAGACCGCTCCGGCATCCGCTTCGTGCCGCAGCATCTGCGCAGCCTGGTACCGGCCGGCCGGCTCGACATCGACTCCGTCGGCCTGCTCGTGCTCACGCAGGACGGTCGCATGGCCAAGCAGCTCATCGGCGAGGACAACGACCTCGAAAAGGAGTACCTCGTGCGCGTCGCTGCCCCGCCGGGCCAGCCGCTCACGCCGGCCGGCCTGGCGCTGCTCAACCACGGTCTCGTGCTCGACGAGCAGCCACTCAGGCCCGCCTTCGTCGAATGGGCCAACGACGACCAGCTTCGCTTCGTGCTGCGCGAAGGCAAGAAACGGCAGATCCGTCGTATGTGCGAGCTCGTCGGCCTGCAGGTGCTCGGCCTGAAGCGCGTGCGCATCGGCGTCGTCATGCTCGGCGCCTTGCCCGCCGGCGCCTGGCGCTATCTGCGCATGGACGAGAGCTTCGTGCCGCGGCCGCCGCCGGCCAGCCCTGCGGGCTAGTGCAGATTCATGCTGCCGCCGAACAGGCCGAGCAGCCCGATCACGATCAGGTAGATGGCGACGATGAAGTTGAGCAGCCGCGGTGCGACCAGGATGAGGACACCGGCGATCAGTGCGACCAGCGGGCCGATGGAGAGGTGGAGGTTCATGACAGGCCTTGCAATCGGTTGAGGGGCTGAGCGCTTCGAAGCTGGCGAGAGTCTGGCCGCAGCACCGGCGGCTGCCATCGGCAGCGAAGCCGGCGGCCTGTCGGTTCGCTCCTACCGCGGCGCCGGAACGATCGCCCCTGCTACCCTCATCGTATGCCCGTGGCCGACTCCGACGACGACCTCTCGTTCGTGCTCTGCCTCGCCGGCCCGACCGCCTCGGGCAAGAGCGCCGCCGCCCTCGCCATCGCCGAGCGGCTGTCGCGCCGCACCGCCGTCGAGATCGTCAGCGTCGACTCGGCCATCGTCTATCGCGGCATGAGCATCGGCACGGCCAAGCCCGGCGCCGCGGAGCAGGCCGCGGTGCCGCACCATCTCATCGACATCATCGATGCGGCCGAGCGCTATTCGGCGGCGCGCTTCGTCGCCGACGCGCGCCGCGAGATCGCGGCCATCCGCGGCCGCGGCGCGTTGCCCTTGCTCGCCGGCGGCACGATGCTGTACTTTAAGGCGCTGTTCGACGGCCTCGACGCCCTGCCCGGCGCCAATGCCGCCGTGCGCGCCGAACTCGACGCCCAGGCCGCCGCGCACGGCTGGCCTTCGCTGCACGACGAACTGCAGCGCGTCGACCCGGCGTCGGCGGTCCGCATCGCACCGCTCGACAGCCAGCGCATCCAGCGCGCGCTCGAGGTCCATCGCCTCAGCGGCAAGCCGCTCTCCGAGTGGCACACCGGCACGCGCGCCGGCCTGCAGCCACCGCTCATCGCGCTCGAGCCGGCCGACCGCGGCTGGCTGCACGCGCGCATCGAGGCGCGCTTCGCGGCGATGCTCGGCGCCGGCTTCGTCGACGAAGTGCGTGGCCTGCGTGCCCGCGGCGACCTGGCCGCGGACATGCCTTCGATGCGCGCCGTCGGCTACCGGCAGGCCTGGCAGGCGCTCGAGGCCGGCGACCTCTCGCACCTGAGCGCCACCGCCACCGCGGCGACGCGCCAGCTCGCCAAGCGCCAGCTGACCTGGCTGCGCTCGATGCCGTGGCGCCAGGTCGTGGCCTGCGACACCGCCGACGCCACCGCGCAGGTGGTAAGACTGGCCGAAGCGGCTGCGGCCAGGATTGCCGATGGCAGCGTCGCCAGCCCGTCTCTCGCGCCGCCCTGACATGGCCCTGCTCGAGATCGCGTCGCTCGCCAAGCGTTACGGCGACAGCACCGTCTTCGCCGACGTCGACCTCGCAGTCGCCGCCGGCGAGTTCGTCGCGGTGCTCGGCGAGTCGGGTGTCGGCAAGTCGACGCTGCTGAACTGCGTCGCCGGCCTCGACAGCGTCGACGCCGGCAGCGTGCGCATCGACGGCGTCGACGTGCTCGCGCTGGCCGAGCCGGCGCAGGCCGCGTTCCGGCGCACGCACCTCGGCTTCGTGTTCCAGGCCTTTCACGTCCTGCCGCACCTCAGCGTCGGCGCCAACGTCGGCCTGCCGTTGCTGCTCCAGGGCCGGCCCGACGACGCCCGTGTCGCGGCGATGCTCGACGCCGTCGGCCTCGGCGGCTTCGCGGCGCGGCTGCCGCAGACGCTCTCCGGCGGCCAGCTGCAACGCGTCGCCATCGCGCGCGCGCTCGTGCACCGGCCGCGCCTCATCCTCGCCGACGAGCCGACCGGCAACCTCGATCCCGTCACCGCCGAGCGCGTGCTGTCGCTGCTCCTCGAGCAAGTGAAGGAACTCGGCGCGGCCTGCCTGTTGGCGACGCATTCGCAGGCCGCCGCAGCGCGCACCGATCGTGCCGTGACGCTGACCGCGACGGGCATCACGGCCCGATGATCGCGCTGCTGCGCCAGCTCTCGTGGCCGGAGCTCCGCCATCACCCGTGGCGCAACATCGCCGCGCTGGTCGCCGTCACGCTCGGCGTCGCCCTCGCCTTCTCGGTGCATCTCATCAACGCCTCGGCGCTGGCCGAATTCGGCGCCGCGGTGCGCGCCGTCAACGGCGAGCCCGACCTCGAGATCGTCGGCGGCCGCGAGGGCTTCGACGAAACGCTCTACACCTCGGTCGCTGCCGATGCGTCGGTGGCCGTCGCCAGCCCGGTCGTCGAGGCCGACAGCTACGGCTTCGACGCCGACGGCAAACGGGTGCCGCTGCGCGTCGTCGGCATCGATGCGCTTGTCGTCGCGCGGCTGTCGCCGGCGCTGTTGCCGCGGCCGGCAGCGGGCGCCGATCGTTTCGCCGTGCTCGACCCGGAGGCGGTGTTCCTCAACGCCGCGGCCGAGCGCCGCTTTTCGGCAGCCACGAATGCCGCACAGCCGACGCTGCTCAGCCTGCAGACCGCCGCCGGTCGACACAGCCTGCGCCTGGCCGGCAGCATCGCCGCCGGCGGGCCACCGCTCGCCGTCATCGACATCGCCGGTGCGCAGAACGTGCTCGGCCTGCGCGGCAGGCTGACGCGCATCGACGTGCGCCTCGTTGCCGGTGCCGATCGCGCCGCCACATTGGCGCGGCTGGCACTGCCGGCCGGCGTGCGCGCCGCGCAGCCGGGCGAGGCCGCCGAGCGCATCTCGAACGTGTCGCGCGCCTATCGCGTCAACCTCACGGTGCTGGCGCTGGTGGCGATGTTCACCGGCGCCTTCCTCGTCTTCTCGATCCTGTCGCTGTCGGTGATGAAGCGGCAGCAGCAACTCGCCCTGCTCGGCGTGCTCGGCCTGGCCGCGCGCGACCGCCTGCGTCTGGTGCTCGGTGAATCGGCCTTGCTCGGCGTCGCTGGAAGCGTGCTCGGCCTCGGCCTCGGCGCGGCCATGGCGGCGGTCGCGCTGCGCCTCTTCGGCGGCGACCTCGGTGGCGGCTATTTTCCGGGCGTCGCGCCGGCGTTGCATATCGACGCTGCCGGCACGCTGATCTACGGCTCGCTCGGTGTCGTGGCGGCACTTGTCGGCGGCTGGCTGCCGGCGCGGGCTGCCCAACGCATCGCGCCGGCGCAGGCCTTGAAGGGACTCGGCGCACCGGTCGCCGGCCGCCGCACGCTCTGGGCCGGCGCCGCGCTCATCGCCTGCGGCGTCGCACTGGCGGCATTGCCTCCGATCGCCGGCATTCCCCTCGCAGCCTATGCATCGGTCGCCTGCCTGCTGGTCGGCGGCATCGCCTGCGTGCCCGGTGGCGTCGGCCTGGCCCTCGCCGGCGTGCGCGAGCCACGACGCGCCCTTGCCCTGCTCGCCGTCGAGCGGGCCCGCCACGACCGCGGCAGCGCCACCATCGCCGTCGCCGGCGTCGTCGCCAGCTTGGCGCTCTCGGTCGCGCTCACGGTGATGGTGGCGAGCTTTCGCGACGCCGTCACGCGCTGGCTCGACACCGTGCTGCCGGCCGACCTCTACGCCCGCGCCGCCACCGGCCCGGGCGGCGGCGACGTGGCGACGCTGCCTTCGTCGCTGCCGGCGCGGGCGCTCGGCCTCGCCGGCGTCACCCGGGCCGAGGCGCAACGCGTCGTCTCGACGCAGCTCGACCCGACGCGGCCTTCGGCAGTGCTGATCGCGCGGCCGCTCGCCGACCCGGCGAAGAGCTTGCCGCTGGTCGGCGACCTCGTCGCCGCGCCGGCCGGTGCGACCGCCGTGTACGTGAGCGAAGCGATGGTCGATCTCTACGGCGCCGCAGTCGGCAAGCGGTTCGCCCTGCCGCTGCCGGACGGCCGCCGCGCCGAGGTCTTCGTGCGCGGCGTCTGGCGCGACTACGCGCGCCAGTACGGCGCCGTCGCCATCGACGCCGCCGACTGGCGCCGCCTCACCGGCGACGAGCGCATCAACGACATCGCGCTCTGGCTCGCCGCCGGTGCCGACATCGGCACCATCGAGAACGCCTTGCGCAAGGCCGCAGTCGAGGCCGGCTACGACGGCACGCTGATCGAGTTCGCGGCGCCGCGCGAGATCCGCGTCGCCTCGCTGCGCATCTTCGACCGCAGCTTCGCCGTCACCTACTGGCTGCAGGCGGTGGCCATCGCGATCGGCTTGTTCGGCATCGCCGCCAGCTTCTCGGCGCAGGTGCTGGCGCGCCGCAAGGAGTTCGGCCTGCTCGTGCACCTCGGCCTGACGCGCCGCCAGATCCTCGCCGTGGTCGCCGCCGAAGGCGCCATGTGGACGCTCGTCGGCGCCGCTCTCGGCCTCGGCCTCGGCCTGGCCGTCAGCGTCGTGCTCGTGAAGGTCGTCAACCCGCAGAGCTTTCACTGGACGATGGAGCTGCTGCTGCCCTGGGCGCGGCTGGCGGCGCTGTGCGCGGCCGTCGTGGTCGCGGGCACGCTCACCGCATGGCTCGCGGCGCGGCAGGCGGTGGGCCGGCAAACCGTGCTGGCGGTGAAGGAAGACTGGTAGCTGCAGGCGGGCCGCCAGCCGGTCGGCGTTTGTCCTCCGCGCCTCGCCATCCCCCGGTTTTGGCACACTGCGTGCTTCGTTTTCACGCCGCCTCCCAACGCATGCCGACCGCCCTCCGTCTCCCGATCGTTCTTGTCGTTTGCCTCGTGCTCGGCGCCTGCTCCAGCGTTCGGCCGTGGATCAACGCGCCGCAACGGCCCGAGCCGGCCACCGACGTGCGTGCGATCGCGCAGCGCGATTCGAGCGCGCTCTTCGCCGTCACGCTATCGGGCGGCGGCGCGCGCGCGGCGGCGTTCGGCTACGGCGTGCTGCAGGAGCTGCACGACACGCCGTGCTGCTGGAAAGATCGCAGCGGCAACGTGCTGGATTCCGTCGACCTCGTCAGCGGCGTTTCGGGCGGCAGCATCGTCGCCACCTACTTCGCCGCCTTCGGCTCCGAAGGCCTGCCCCGCTTCGAGACCGACTTCCTCCGCCAGGACTTCCAGGACGGCCTGCTCTCGCAGCTGTTGCGCCCCGCCAACCTGTACGACCTGAGCTCGCCGTGGTTCGGTCGCAGCCACCTCCTGGAGCGGCGGCTGCAGGAGCTCTATCGTGGCATGACGTACGGCGATCTCGCGAAGCGGCCGCGCCATCCGCAGCTGGTCGTGACCGCCTCCGACCTGTCGCTCGGCACCAGCTTCGACTTCACCGAGGAAACGTTCCGCCTCATCTGTTCCGACCTCGGCTCCGTGCCGCTCTCTTTCGCGGTGACGTCCTCGTCGGCGGTGCCGCTGGTGCTGACGCCGATGACGCTGCGCAACTACCGGGGCGACTGCCCGGTGCCGGCCAGGGCGACGGAGCAGCGCAGCCAGCCCGACCTCGACTACCGCGCCCGCCTGTTCCTGTCGCAGGAAAGCAGTTACCTCGATGCCACTGCCCGCCCCTTCATCCATCTCGTCGACGGCGGCCTCGCCGACAACCTCGGCGTGCGCCGCCTGCTCGACCGCGCGCTTTCCGGCGGCGGCATGGGCGCCGCGTTCGGCGAGGTCGCCATCCCGCCCGGCAGCGTCCACCGGCTGGTGCTGATCGTGGTCAACGCCCAGCGCGAGGCGGCGCACCGCATCGACGAATCCGACCGCGTCCCGCGCAGCACCGACGTCGCCGATGCCCTCCTCTTCGGAGCCGGCGACCGCGCCACCGTGGAGACGGAGGAATTCCTCATCGACATCGGCCGACGCTTTCGCGAGGAGCTCGCCACCGGCCGCCGCTGGCCCAGCTTCGCCGCCGACGCCGAGCTGTTCCTGATCCAGGTCAATCTGCAGGACGCGCCCGAGGGCGACGAGCGCGGCAAGCTGCTGCGCGTGCCGACCTCCTTCTCGATCAGCGAGGCCGAGGTCACCAGCCTCGTCGCCGCGGGCCGCCAGGTCCTGCGCCGCTCGAAGGAGTTCCAGGCCCTGAAGAAGTCGCTCGGCGTAACCGAGCCAGCGCGCTGAGCCGCGCCACGATCAGGGCACGAAACCCAACGCCTACGCCTGCTTCTTCGCCTCGGCGAGGCGCTGCTCCAGCTCGGCGATCAGCGCCCTCGCCTCGTCGCCCTGCGGAATCGGCTTGCCACTGTCGCGCCACGCCACCGCTGCCTTGAAGCCGTCGACCTGGGCCTGGCGGCGAAACCACAGGCCCTCGGGGTTCTGGCGGGTGATGCCGTCGAACACGGTGGCGAGCGTCTGTGCCTGCTCGAGGCCCATGGTCAGCATCACTTGGTTGACGACGAGCTTGTGCATCGCCAGGTGCGACGTGGGCACGCCGGCGATGCGGTCGGCGAGTCGGTTGGTGGCATCGTCGAGCTCGGCTTCGGGCACCGCGACGTTGGCGAGGCCCCACTCGGCGGCCTGGGCGCCGGTGATGAGGTCGCCGGTGAACATCATCTGCTTGGCGCGCGCGGCGCCGAGGCGGAAGGTCCACATCGCCGTGGTCGGGCAGCCCCACACGCGCGTCGGCATGTAGCCGATCCTGGCGTCATCGGCCATCACCAGCAGGTCGCAGCAGAGCGCGATGTCGCTGCCGCCGGCCACCGCATAGCCGTGCACCTTGGCGATGGTCGGCTTCTTCGAGCGCCAGAGCGCCATGAAGTCTTCGGTGTGACGCTTCATCACCGCGTAGTCGGTCATCGAATCCCAAGGCCGCTTCTCTTGCTGCAACGGGTTGTCGACCGGGCCTTCGCGCGGCGACTCTTCGGCGAGCGCGACGAGGTCGTAGCCGGCGCAGAAGGCGCGGCCCTCGCCTTCGACCACGATCACGTGAATGTCGTCCTGCGCTTCGGCCCATTCCACCGCGGCGCGGATCTCTCCCGGCATGTGGGTGTCGATGGCGTTGAGCCGCTCGGGGCGGCTCAGGCGCAGGCGCGCGATTCGCGGCCGAGCCGGATCGCGCTCGATGACGAGGCTGCTGAAGTTGGGCATGGGTGCGCCGGCCGGGTCGCTCAATTGGTGGCGAAGCAGTACAGGCGGGCGTCGCTACCGGTCGACTTCAGCGCGTCGACGCTGCAACCGCGCGACTGGTGCGACGAGTTCCACGACTTCGCCGGCACGCTCTCGTCGAGCCCGGTGCGGTCGCTGTGGCCGAGCATCGCCGCGCCTTCGCCGCTCCTGGTCCAGTTGCCGCAGGTGCTGTCGACGTTGCCGCCGATGGCGGTGCCGTCGGGCTGCGAGCCGGTCAGGATGTCGTGCATGTTGGGCGTGTCGCCGCGGCCGTTGACGACATCGCCACGCTCGGTCAGCGCCGTCTGCTTGTTGAGGTTGTTGGCGCCGTGCAACTCGGCGACGCTCCTGGCGATGACGACGCCCTTGACGTTGGCCCACGGCCCGGTGCCGATGCGGTCGCGCGCGTTGACGCCGGCCGCGTCGCCGCTGGCGACGGTGCTGAGATACGCGCGCCAGTTGTGCGTGCCGAGGTTGGCCGCGTTGGCGAGCGAGCTGCAGAGGCGGTCGGCGCCGGCCAGGCCGCCGAGATCGCCGCCCTTGCCGGAGCCGGCGCTCGAGACGAAGAACGGCGCTGGCTTGCCCGAGGTCGTGCCCGTCATGCCACCGGCACAGGCAGCGAGGACAGCGACGGCGAGCGCGCCGACGAGGGCGACGCGAAGAGTGGAGCGGGTCATGGGAAGCCTTTCGTTGAGAGGGGGTCGGGCGGGGCTCGTTTCGAGCGACTGCGCAGGATACAGCCGGGGATGCGATGCTCGGGCATGCACCCGCGGCGCGCCTTCGTACTTGCCCTGCTCGCGGCCCGCGTGCCGCCGGCGCTCGCAGCCGATGCCGTTGCAGCCGACGCGGCCGAAGGTGCCGCCGTCCATCTGCCCGCCGACTTCGGTGCCCATCCCGACTCGCGCATCGAGTGGTGGTACCTCACCGGCGGCCTCGATGCCGGGCCGCGCAGCTGGGGCTTCCAGATCACTTTCTTCCGCGCCGCCACCGGTCTCGGCGCCGCCGCCGATGCCGCCAGCGACGCCAACCGCTTCACGGCGCGGCAGATCGTGTTCGCGCACGCCGCCGTCACCGATCTCGCTCAGCGCCGCTTGCGCCACGACCAGCGCATCGCCCGCAGCGGCTTCGGCATCGCCGCCGCCGACGAAGGCGAGACCAGGCTCGTGCTGCGCGACTGGCGGTTCGCCCGCGCGCAGGCCGAAGGCCGCAGCCGCTACACCGCCATGGTTGCGAGCGACAGCGGCGGCTTTGCCTTCCGGCTCGCCCTCGAGGCGACACAGCCGGTGTTGCTGCAGGGCGTGCGCGGCCTGTCACGCAAGGGCCCGCGCAGCGCGC
Organism: Rhizobacter sp.; assembly: GCA_043742485.1. Classification (GTDB taxonomy): domain Bacteria; phylum Pseudomonadota; class Gammaproteobacteria; order Burkholderiales; family Burkholderiaceae_C; genus Schlegelella_A. Next base: position 40,472 of record JAYTYH010000337.1, on the reverse strand, counting down.
AGTCGAGCCGCTACTACAGCGAGCCGCAGCTCGCCACCACCGGCACGCTCGAGCTCGACGGTCGCGCCGTCGCCGTCACGGGCCGGGCCTGGCTCGACCACGAATGGAGCGACTCTTTCCTCGACGCCTCGGCGGTCGGCTGGGACTGGATCGGCATGAACCTCGACGACGGCTCGGCGCTGACGGCCTTTCGCCTGCGCCGCGCCGACGGCAGCACGCTCTGGAGCGGCGGCAGCTTTCGCGCCGCCGGTAGCACCGTGCGCGACTTCGCCGATGGCGAGGTGGTGCTGACGCCGGGCCGCGTCTGGCTGAGCCCCGCGTCGCAGGGCCGCTACCCGGTCGAGTGGCGGGTCGCGACGCCGGCCGGCGTCTTCGCCGTCCGCGCGTTGCATGACGACCAGGAGCTCGACAGCCGCGCCAGCACCGGCGCCGTCTACTGGGAAGGCCTGTCGGCACTCGAAGGCGACGGCGGCCGCCAGGTCGGCCGCGGATACCTGGAGATGACGGGCTACGCCAGCCGGCTCGTGCTCTAGCGCCAGTCGACCGTGCCGAAGCGGTCCTGCCCGAGCAGCGTGTAGAAGATGCCGACAGTCGAGCGAGACTGCCGTCGCGAGCCGCTGCCGTCGAACGAAGAGTCGCGACGATTGCCGAGGTATCTCAGGCTCACGGCCTGCTGCTTCGACAGTCGCACCGTCAACGAGGCATCGGCGCGAATGATGTTGTCGTGGCCGCCACTGGTTCCCGAGGCGACGCTGCTGACGAAGTATTCGCGTGCCGTGAGGTCGAGCGAGGCCTTGTCGCTGTGTGTCAGGCGCAGCGACAGCAGCGCCTGCGGCGCGACGCCGTAGTTGTAGTCGCGCTCGCCGACGGCGCCGTGCGTCGTGCCGACAGCCGCATAGCCGAGGCCGGCCATCGCGGTGCCCTGGAGCGACAGCACGTCGCTCAGCCACCATTGCGCCGTCGAGCCCAGCGAGACCGCCGTCGTCGAGACGCGGAAGGTCTGCGGCGCCAGGTAGTCGTAGCTGCCGTAGAGACCCCAGACGCCGCGGTAGCCGGCACCGATCTCGTACGGCACCCCGATCAGGAGGCCGCGGGTCGTGATGCTCTCGAAGCCGTTCGCCGTGGACGCCGCCGCCTGGAAATTGAAGTAGTCGAACGGGCGCGTGTACTGGTAGCCCTTGGCGCCCGGCAGGCCGTAGTCGATGGCGAAATCGACCAGTCCCTCGCTCTTCTTCACGTCGGTCGTCGAGCTGCCGAGCTGGGAATGGAGGTCGCGCGCGTAGCCGATCTGGAGGCGGCTGAAGTAGGCGGCATCGCGGCTCGAGAAAACGCCGCCGAAGCGGTCGCCGTAGGCGAGCCGGTTGAAGCCGGAAGAAGGCGAGATCGCCGCCGCCGCGGCTTCGCGCCAGAACCTCGGCAGCCCGCCGCCCTGCTCCAGCAGCAGGTTCGACATGCGAAACAGCGCCTCGCCAAAGAAGGTGCCACCGATGCCGCTCGCGACCTGGTCGTTGCGCGACGGCCGGGTGCGCTCGCCGGCGATCTCCCAGAAGGCGCTGCCGGCGAAGGCGTAGCCGGCCGACTCCCAGTAGCCGTGGCCCGTCGAGCGCGCGAAGCCGTGGTACATCGAGCCCTGGTACGGGTGGCCGAGCTGGTTGGTCCTGAACGGGTCGTGGTCGGTGTCCCAGCTGCTCCGCAGATTGGTTCGCACGGAGCGCAGATTGACGCGGTAGTCATCGCGGCCGCTGCCGAAGTTGCGTTCGAAGCGGTTGAGCAGGAAATCGAAGCCGATGATCTCGAAGGCCGGGATCACGTCGCTGCGCTCGGCCTTTACTTCAGCGGCCGAAGCCGGCGAACTCGGCGGCGCGACCTGGGCGAAGGCGATCGGGCCACCTGCGGCCAGGGCGGCGAGCAGGACGGCACGCGCAACGGACTCGATGGAACGCATCATGGCCTCGGCCCGGGTAGGAAGGCGCGATGGTCCGGGCAGCCGACGCGGCCGGCGGCTCGGCCCCGGGGATCGGGCGCGCGGAACCTCAGTGCGCGCCGCCGGCGCCGCCCGCGCCGCCGAGCGTCGGCTTGGTCATCCACACGAAAACGAGCAGTACGACGAACATCACCGCCGAGAGCAGGAAGATGTCGGTCACGGCCATCGTGTAGGCCTGCTGGTCGACGAGGCGGTTGACGGTCGCCAGCGCCTGGCCGCGGTCGTAACCGCTGGCGCCGAGTTGGCCCAGCGTGGCGGTCGCTGCCGCGTTGCCGCTCGTGAGCCGCTCGGCCAGCTCGCTGTGGTGCAGCACGGCGCGGTCTTCCCACAGGGTGGTGAAGATCGAGGTGCCGACGGCGCCGGCGGCGATGCGCACGAAGTTGCTCAGGCCGGCCGCGGCCGCCATGTTCTCGGGCCTCTGGCCGGAAAAGATGATGGCCTGCAGCGGGATGAAGAAGAACGCCATTGCCGCCCCCTGCAGGATGGTCGGGATCAGGATGGTCTTGAAGTCGACCTGGGTGTTGAAGTTCGAGCGCATCCAGAGAACGAAACCGAAGCCGAGGAAGGCCACCGTCGCGAGCTTCCTCGGGTCGATCTTCGAGACGTTCTTGCCCACCCACGGCGACAGGATGATGGCGAGGATGCCGACGGGGGCCGTCGCCAGCCCGGCCCAAGTCGCCGTGTAGCCCATGTACTGCTGCAGCCACAGCGGCAGCAGCACGACGTTGCCGAAGAAGAGGCCGTAGGCCACGGAGAGTGCCAGCGTGCCCCACAGGAAGTTGCGGCCGGCGAACAGGCGCAGGTCGACGATCGGGTGCTTCTCGGTGAGCTCCCAGGCCAGGAAGAAGGCGAAGCCGACCGCCGCGACCGAGGCCAGCACGACGATCTGCGTCGAGGCGAACCAGTCGAGCTCCTTGCCCTTGTCGACCATGATCTGCATCGCGCCGACCCAGATCACGAGCAGCACCAGGCCGACGTAGTCGAGCTTCGGCCGGCTCGGCCCGGGATCGCGCTTGCTGTAGATCGACCAGGTCACGGCAGCAGCGACCAGGCCGACCGGAATGTTGGTGTAGAAGATCCACGGCCACGAGATGTTGTCGGTGATCCAGCCGCCGAGCAGCGGCCCGGCCACCGGCGCGACCAGCACCGTCATCGCCCACATCGCCATCGCCGTGCCGGCCTTGGCGCGCGGGTAGCTCGACAGCAGCAACGTCTGCGAGAGCGGGATCATCGGCCCGGCGACCAGACCTTGAAGAACGCGGAATGCGATCAGCGTTGCGATGTTGGGTGCCAGCCCGCACAGCCAGGACGCGATCACGAACAGCACGATGCTCGAGGTGAACAGGCGGACCGGGCCGAAGCGCCGCGTCATCCAGCCGGTCAGCGGCACCGAGATCGCGTTGGCGACGGCGAACGAGGTGATGACCCAGGTGCCCTGCGCCGGGCTCACGCCCATGTCGCCCGAGATCGCGGGTATGGAGACGTTGGCGATCGACGTGTCGAGCACGTTCATGAACGTCGCCAGCGACAGCGCGACCGTGCCGAGCACGAGCTCGGCGCCCTTCAACGGCCCCGGCTCCGCACTCGCTGGCGGCTTCGGCGCGGCCGGCGCGGAAGCGGCGGCCGGCAGGAGCGACGGCGCTGCCGCGTCGATCGAGCCGGCCATCAGCGTGCGGCGACAGACGCCGACGAATGCGCGTAGGCGGCCGACCGCGGGTCGCGGGCAGCGGCGAGCGGCGTCGCCGCGGCCTCGCCCTTGCGCGAGACGACGCGACGGCCCAGGTTGGCCTCGACGATCTTCCTGACCTCGGTGTCGGCCAGTTCGTTGCCGCGGTCGAAGACGCTGGTCTGTGTCCGCGCCGGCTTTTGCGACGCGTCGGCCAGGACCCGCCCATCGACGTTGCTGACGTCGACCTTGACATCCATCGACAAGCCGACGCGCAGCGGATGCGCCTGCACTTCCTTCGGATCGAGCGCCACGCGCACGGGCACGCGTTGCACGACCTTGATCCAGTTGCCGGTCGCGTTCTGCGCCGGCAGCAACGCGAAGGCGGAGCCGGTGCCGGCGCCGAGACCTTCGATCGTGCCGTGGTACGCGACCTTCTTGCCGTAGACGTCGGCGATGAGCTCGGCCGGCTGGCCGATGCGCAGGTTGCGCAGCTGGCTCTCCTTGAAGTTGGCGTCGACCCAGACGTCGTCGAGGGCCACGATCGAGAGCAGTGGCGCCCCGGCCTGGACACGCTGGCCGAGCTGGACGTTGCGGCGCGCAACGTAGCCATCGACCGGGGCCGAAAGTTCGGCGCGGCTCAGTGTCAGGTAGGCCTCGCGCACGCGGGCCGAAGCCCGCAGCACGTTGGGCGACTGCTCGACCGAGATGCCTTCGGTGAGCGACTGGTTCGAGGCCAGCTGTTCGCGCGCCGCGTCGGCGGCCGATTCGGCGGCACTCAGCACCGATTTCGCGACCGTGAGCTGCGCGGTCACGTGGTTGAACTCTTCCTTGCCGACGGCCCCGGTCGCGACCAGCGGCGCCCGCCGCGTGACGTCGTCCTGGGCGCGCTGCACGTCGCTGCGGGCGCGGGCCAGATCGGCCTCACGCGCCGCGATCTGCGCCTTCAGGCCGCCGTTGTTGACGAACAGCACGCGCGACTCGCGCACGCTTTGCGCGAGCTGCGCTTCGGCCTGCTCGAGTCCCACCTGCGCATCGGCGCGGTCGAGGCGCACCAGCGACTGACCGGCCTTGACGAAGTCGGTGTCGTCGGCGTTGATCGCGATCACCGTGCCGGCCACTTGCGGCGTGACCTGCACGACATTGCCCTGCACGTAGGCGTTGTCGGTGCTCTCGAAATGGTTGAGGAACATCGCCCAGTAGATGCCGTAGGCCGCCGCCGCGACCACGACGACGCCGCCGACGCTGAGCAGCGCGACCTTGCGGTTCGATCGTGGCGCCGGCGCCTCGGCGGGCGCAGGCGCAGGCGCCGCCACCGGAGCAGCCGCCACGGGCGGGTTTGGAGGCGGCAAAGGAGTGTCTTCGGGGCGGCTCATGAAAGGAATCTCCGGACGCCGAAGCGTCTAAAAGGAAGAGGGAAGGATCAGCGGGCCGCGACCGCGGCGCCGACAGCGGCGAGGCTGCGCGCCTCGGCCGACGCGGCGTAGCCCCCGCCGAGGGCACGGACCAGCAGCACCTGCGAGTCGATGGCGCGGGCCCGCAGGTCGGTCGTGATGCGCCGTTGCGCGATCACGTTGGTCTCGGCGTTGAGTACGGTGAGGAAGGTGCCGAGGCCGGCGCGGTAACGCTGCGTCGCGATGTCGTAGGTGCTCTCCGCCGCCTGCTGGGCCGCCGCCTGCTCGCGCTGCTGGCGCTCGACGGCGCGCACCGAGCTGATCTGGTCGGCGACATCGTGGATGGCCTCGACGAGCGTGCCGTTATAGGTCTCGACAGCGGCGTCGAGGTCGGCGGTGCGGCCGCTCAGGCCAGCACGCAGCCGCCCCGAATCGAAGATCGGCAAACGGATCGCCGGGCCGATGCCGTACTGTTCGCTGCCGGAACGCAGGAGTCGGTCGAAGCCGATGCTCGACAGGCCGATGAAGGCACTCAGGTTGATGTTCGGATAGAACTGGGCGCGGGCGACACCGACATCGCCGATCGCCGCCTCGACGCGCCAGCGCGCAGCGACGATGTCGGCGCGGCGGCCGATCAGGTCGGCAGGCACGACGTCGGGCACAGCGACGGCACGCACCGTGGCCAGCCGCGGCGCCAGGGCATCGAAAGCGGCCGGCGGCTCGGCGAGCAAGGCAGCGAGGGCATGGCGCGCCAGCGCGATCTGCTCCTCGACCGACTCGATTTGTTGGCGCGTCTCGGGCAGCGCGCCCTCGCCCTGGCGAACCTCGACGGCGGTGTCGATGCCGGCGGAGAAGCGTTGGCGGATCAGCGCCAGAACCTCGTCGCGTTGCGACAGCGCCCGCTGCAGCACGGCCCGCTGCTCGACCAGGCGCGCCAGTTGCACGTAGGTGCGGGCGACGTTGACGGCGAGCATCGCGCGGGCCGCGTCGGCGTCGGCAACGCTCGCGCGCTCGGCGCCAATGGTGGCGTCGAGCTGGGCCCGGTTGCGGCCGAAGAAGTCGAGCTCCCACGAACCGTTCAGCTGCGCCGTGGCGGAATTGCGTATCGAGCCCGCGATCGGGGGCGGGTAGAGGCCGTTGCCGGAAAAGAGCTGGCGCGAGGCGTCGAAGCCGAAGCCGAGCTGCGGGCCGTCGGCGGCGCGCGCGGAGGCGATGTTCGCCTCGGCGCGGGCACTGCGCGCCGCGGCCACACGCAGGCTCGGGTTGCCGGCAACAGCGCGGGCGATGAGGTCGGCGAGCACCGGGTCGTCGAAGGCGCGCCACCAGTCGGCGGCGACGACATCGACCTTCGCGGCGGCGTCGGCGCCCAGCGCGACCGGCGCCACGAGCGCGGCGTGCGGCTCGATGCCACGCGGGTTGGCGCAACCGGCGAGCGCCAGCACGAGCATCGAGGCGAGTGCGACGACGATGGTGGTCACGGTGCGGGCGGCGCCTTTGACGTCGATCTCGGGGCAGGTGGGGCAGCGCCTCATGTGCCGCTCCGCGTATCGACGACGGCGCCGTTGGCGATCAGTCTTTTCAGCATGTCTTTCAACTGCGACCATTCCGTTTTCGAAAATCCGACCAGATGCTCGTTGAGCACCTCAGCCAGCACCATCGGCACCTGGTGTGCCGCCGCCTCGCCCTCGGGCGTCAGCTCGATGTGGACGACGCGGCGATCGTCGGTCGAACGCTGGCGGCGGCAAAAACCCTTGGCCTCCAGGCGATCGAGCAGCCGCGTCATCGCACCCGGATCGCTCTGCGTCTCGCGTGCCAGCTCGGCCACCGTCGACGCCCTGCACCGCTGCAACATGAAGAGCGGCGCCCACTGGGCGTGGGTGATGCCCTTGGGCTCGAGGCGGCGGTCGGCCGCGTGGGCGATGGACATCAGGGCGCGCTTCATGAGCCAGCCGACGCTCTCTTCGGCGCAGTAGTCGACCGGCTCGTAGAAACGGGTCGCGTCGGAAGGGGCACAGGGTTTGCGGGACATGGATGAGAATATAAATGCTTAGACAATGATTGTCAAGGCTCACATTGCCGAGGCCATCATTGCCCATGCTTTATTTGCACCGGCTCGGACCGCCTACACTCGCGGCCGTGCCGAAAACCACCTCCACCCTTGCCAGCCCCGCAGCCATTGCCGGCCGACCCGCTGCCGTGCCGGCACGCGACGTACGCGCGCTCTCCGGCCTGCTGCCCTTCCTGCACCCGTACCGTGGCCGCATCGCCGCGGCCGCGCTGTTCCTGGTGCTGGCAGCGGCCAGCACGCTCGTCTTTCCGGTCGCGCTGAAGTCGCTCATCGACCAGGGCTTCATCGCCACCGACAACGGCGCCCGGGTCATGGCCCTGCGCGAGCACTTCTTCGCCCTCTTCGGCGTCGGCGTCGCACTCGGCGTGTTCTCGGCGGCACGCTTCTACATGGTGAGCTGGCTCGGCGAGCGCGTCACCGCCGACCTGCGCAATGCCGTCTACTCGCACGTCGTACGGCAGAGCCCGGAGTTCTTCGAGACCACCCAGACCGGTGAGGTGCTGTCGCGGTTGACGACCGACACCACGCTCGTGCAGACGGTGGTCGGCTCCAGCCTGTCGATGTGCTTGCGCAACGCGGTGATGGGAGTCGGCGCGATGGCGATGCTGATCATCACCAATCCGGTGGTGATGACGCAGGTGCTCGGCATCCTCGTGCTCGTGGTGCTGCCCTCGCTCTTCTTCGGCCGCCGCGTCCGGCGCCTGTCGCGCGCCAGCCAGGACCGCATCGCCGACTCGAGCGCCATCGCCGCCGAGGTGCTGAACGCGGTGCCCGTCGTGCAGAGCTATCTGCAGGAAGGCCGCGAGTCCGCCCGCTTCTCGGCCTCGACCGAGCGCGCCTTCGTCACCGCGGTGCGGCGCACGCGGATGCGTTCGTTCCTGGTCGCCTTCATGATCGGCGCCACCTTCGGCGCCTTGCTCTGGGGCCTGTACCAGGGCACGCAGGCGGTGGTGCATGGCGACATCACCGCCGGTCACCTTGGCCAGACCGTGGTCTACGTGATCATCCTGGTCGGCAGCGTCGCCGTGCTCTCCGAGGTGTACGGCGACCTGCTCCGTGCCGCCGGTGCGACCGAGCGGCTGATGGAGCTGCTGCAGATGAACTCGCCGATCGCCTCGCCGGCCTTGCCGCGCGCCCTGCCGTTGCGCGGCGGCGGATCTTCGGTCAGCCTCGACGACATCACCTTCCGCTACCCGTCGCGGCCGCTGCAGCCGACGCTGGCGCACTTCAGCCTCGCCGTGCAACCAGGCGAGACGGTGGCGCTGGTCGGTCCGAGCGGTGCCGGCAAGAGCACCGTGTTCCAGCTCATCCTGCGCTTCTACGACGCCGAGTCGGGCGCCGTCCGCATCGACGGCGAGCGCGTCGACGAGGTCGCGCTCGAGGCGTTGCGCGCCCGCATCGGCATCGTCCCGCAGGACAGCGTCATCTTCTCGGCCGACGCGCTCGAGAACATCCGCTACGGCCGCCCCGAGGCGAGCGACGCCGAGGTCCATGCAGCGGCGCGCGCCGCCTTCGCGCACGATTTCATCCTGGCCTTGCCCGAGGGCTACAAGACGTTTCTTGGCGAGCGCGGCGTGCGCCTTTCCGGCGGCCAGCGCCAACGCATCTCGATCGCGCGGGCGATGCTCAAGAACCCGCCGCTGCTGTTGCTCGATGAGGCCACCAGCGCCCTCGACGCCGAGGGCGAGCGCATGGTGCAGGCGGCGCTCGAGTCGGCGATGCAGGGCCGCACGACGATCGTCATCGCGCACCGGCTGGCGACCGTGCAGCGGGCCGATCGCATCGTCGTGATGGACGCCGGCGAGATCGTCGAGACCGGTACCCATGCCGAGCTGGTGGCAGCCGGCGGGCTCTATGCACGGCTCGCGGCGCTGCAGTTCGACCGCGAAGCAGAGCGGCCGGCGACGCCCCTCGGGCCGACATCGGCGTAGTCGGCGACCCACAGCACACGGCGCGCGCTTCCGACAGACGCGCCGGGCCGGTGTTCGCACAATAGGTGCTCCGCTGGCAAGTGCCGGCCAGCCTTCAAAAGACGACCATGATCCACACGAACTTCTTCCGCTCCACCGTCTGCGCCATCGCCGTCGCCGGCCTCGCCAGCGGTTGCGCCAACATGAGCGAGCGCGAACGCGGCACGGCCGTCGGTGGCGGCGTTGGCGCCGCGACGGGCGCGGTGATCGGCAGCGCCACCGGTGGCAGTGGCGGGGTCGGCGCGGTCGTCGGCGGCGCCATCGGCGCCATCGCTGGCAACCTGTGGAGCAAGCGCATGGAGGACCGCCGCGTCGCCATGGAACAGGCGACACGGGGCACCAACGTCGAGGTCACGCGCACGGCCGACAACCAGCTCAAGCTCAACGTGCCGAACGACATCTCGTTCGACACCGGCAGCTTCGCGATCAAACCGCAATTGCGCGCCGTGCTCGAACCGTTCGCGGGTTCGCTCTCGGGCGACCCGATGACGCGCGTGAGCGTCATCGGCCACACCGACAGCACCGGCTCCGACGCCATCAACAACCCGCTCTCGCTCGACCGCGCCCAGAGCGTGCGCGACTATCTGGTCGCCCGCGGCGTGGCGCCGCAGCAGATCGAGACCTACGGCCGCGGCGACAAGGAGCCGATCGCCGACAACGTCAGCGAGAGCGGTCGAGCCCGCAATCGTCGCGTCGAGATCTACCTGCGCGAGCAAGGCTGAGCGGCGCGCTGGCGATAATCCGCCGATGGATTCGCCAGCCCGTCCGATCCGCTCGCAATACGAGGATCTCATGCGCCTCGTGCGCGACACCGGCACCGCCAAAGGCGACCGCACCGGTACCGGCACGACCAGCCTCTTCGGCCACCAGATGCGCTTCGACCTGGCCGAAGGCTTCCCGCTCATCACGACCAAGAAGGTGCACTGGCGCTCGATCGCCATGGAACTGCTCTGGTTCCTGCGTGGCGACAGCAACGCGCGTTGGCTGCAGGAGCGCGGCGTCACGATCTGGAACGAATGGGCCTCGCCCAGCGGCGACCTCGGCCCGGTGTACGGCGTGCAATGGCGCTCGTGGCCGACGCCGGAAGGCGGTCACATCGACCAGATCGCCGCGGTCGTCGAGCAGCTGAAGAGCAGCCCCGATTCGCGCCGCATCATCGTCAGCGCCTGGAACGTCGCCGAGCTTTCGAAGATGGCGCTGCTGCCTTGCCACGCGCTGTTCCAGTTCTACGTGGCGCCCGCCATCGGCGCCGCCCGCGCCAAGCTGAGCTGCCAGCTCTACCAGCGCAGCGCCGACATCTTTCTCGGCGTGCCGTTCAACATCGCCAGCTACGCGTTGCTCACGCACATGCTGGCCCAGCAATGCGACCTAGACGTCGGCGACTTCGTCTGGACCGGCGGCGACTGCCACATCTACAGCAACCATGCCGAGCAGGTCGAAGAGCAGCTGTCACGCACGCCGCATCCGTACCCGACGCTCGAGATCGTGGGCCGGCCGGCGTCGATCTTCGACTACGCATACGAAGACTTCGTCGTTCACGACTACCTTCATCACCCTGCCATCAAGGCCACCGTCGCGGTCTGAACCCCTGGTGCGGAGGCGTTGCGGGCAGCGCCCGGTGTGGCGCAGTTCACTCGAAACGCGGCACCGACGCATCCGAACGCCGCCACGCGCCGACGACCGGCGCTAAAGTTCCGGGATGACGAGCAACTATCTGGCTCCGACATCTTCCGAGCTCGAGCGCGAGTGGGGATTGATGATCGACGACGACTGGACCACCGACATCGTCGGCGGCGATCTCGCACCCATCATCCGCCGCTTCGGCGTGGGCGCGGCGTCACAAAGAGAAGTGGTCATGGCCCGCTTCGGTCTGTTGCCGGCATCGGCGAAAACCGAGAAAGTCGGGGGCTCCAGCGTCAACGCCCGCTCCGAAACCGCTGCGACGCGTTCGACCTTCAAGAACGCGTTCGTGCAGCGGCAGTGGTGCATCATTCCCGCGCAGTGCCTGTATCTGCCGTTCTACGCAGAAGGCGCCAAGCGCTCCGAGCGCTGGCGCCTGCGCCGTGCCGACCGTACACCGCTCAGCGTCGCCGGGCTCTGGGACCGCTGGGTCGGTGACGACGGTCGTGCCGTCGTCAGCTTCGCGATGCTCACCATCAACTGCGACCTGCACCCGTTGCTTTCGCGCTTCCAGCGGGCCACCGGTGACAAGGGCGAGCCGACCGAGAAGCGCACGCCCGTGCTGCTCGCCGAGGAAGACTTCGACGCCTGGCTCGACACCTCGCCCGGCCGCGCCCCAATCTTCTTCGGCACTTTCGGCAAAGACGATCTCGAGGCCGAGCCAGCGCCAACGAGCTCGCGCCGCACTACGGGTCCGACGCCGCTCGACACCTCCGTCTCCGAGCTGTAGGGCGAAAAAGGCGCGACCAGGGTCGCGCCTTTTTCGGCCCAGCGTTATATTTGTGCATGCATTTCGGTCGATCAAATTTCGCCAGGGTCGGGGCGGTCGCGGCGCTGGGTTTGTTCGGCCTGAACGTCCTTGCTGCCGACCTCACCGTCTCGGCCGCGGCCAGCCTGACCAACGCCTTCAAGGACGTCGGCAGCGCCTTCGAGATGGCCAACCCGGGCACCAGAGTTCAGCTCAACTTCGCGGCCTCGGGCGCGCTGCTGCAGCAGATCGCCAAGGGCGCGCCGGTCGATGTCTTCGCCAGCGCCGATCAGGAGACGATGAACCAGGCCGAGCAGCAGCAGCTGGTCAAGCCCGGCACGCGCGTCAACTTCGTCAGCAACTCGCTTGTCGTCATCGTGCCGGGCGACGCGGTCGCCATGCCGAAGTCGCTCGCCGAGCTCGACACACCGGCTTATAAGCACGTCGCCATCGGCGTGCCGGCCAGCGTGCCGGTCGGCCGCTACACGAAGGCGGTTCTCGAGAAGGTGCGGCTCTGGCCGGCCATCGAGGCGAAGATGATCGGTGCGCAGTCGGTGCGCCAGGCCCTCGACTACGTGGCCCGCGGCGAGGTCGAGGCCGGCTTCGTCTACGGCACCGACGCCGCCATCGTGGCCGACAAGGTCAAGGTCGCCTTCACCGTGCCCACCGACACGCCGGTGCTCTACCCGATCGCTCCCGTCGCGGCCAGCAACCAGGTCGCCACGGCACAGAAGTTCGTGGCCTATGTGGTGTCGCCGGCTGGCCAGGCCACGCTCGCCAAATACGGTTTCGGCAAGCCCTGACCGTTCGTGGAGCCCGCCTGGATCGCGCTCGGGCTGTCTCTCAAGGTTGCCCTCTGGGCCACCGCCATCGATCTCGTCGCCGGTGTCTCGATCGGCTTCTTGCTGGCGAGGGTCCGCTTTCCCGGCCGTGAGTTGGTCGACTCGATCCTGCTGCTGCCAATGGTGCTGCCGCCGACGGTGCTCGGCTACTACCTGCTCGTCGTGATCGGCCGGCGCGGCTGGCTCGGCGGCTGGCTCGAGCGCACGTTCGGCATCAACCTCATCTTCACCTGGCAAGGCGCCGTCATCGCCGCGTCGATCGTCGCCTTTCCGTTCGTCTGCAAGTCGGCGCGGGCCGCCTTCGAGACCGTCGACGTGCAGCTCGAGCAGGCCGCGCGCGTGCTCGGGCTCGGCGCCGCGGCGGTGTTCTTCCGTGTCACGCTGCCGCTGGCCTGGCGCGGCATCCTCGCCGGCGCGCTGCTCGCATTCGCGCGCGCCCTCGGCGAATTCGGCGCAACGCTGATGGTGGCCGGCAGCATCCCGGGCAAGACGCAGACGCTCTCGATCGCCGTCTACGAGGCCGTGCAGGCGGGCCAGGACGAGCTCGCCAACGGCCTGGTTCTGCTCACGTCGGTGACCTGCATCGCCGTGCTGCTGGCGGCCGGCAAGCTGGCGCCGGTGCGCATCCCGGGGCGCTCGTGAAGGCGCGGCCTTCGGAGGAACGGCCATGAAGTGGGACGTGCGCATCGCCCGCACGATGGGCCGCGGCGCGCACGCCTTCCGGCTCGACATCGGCTTCGCCAGTGACGCCGCGCGGCTCGTGCTCTTCGGCCCCTCCGGCGCCGGCAAGAGCCTGACGTTGAAGGCGATGGCCGGCCTGCTCGAACCCGACGCCGGCCGCATCGTCGTCGGCGGCGAGACGGTGTTCGACTCCGAGCGTGGCATCGACGTGCCCGCCGGCCATCGCCGCCTCGGCTACGTGTTCCAGGAGTACGCGCTGTTCCCGCACCTCACCGTGCGCCAGAACGTCGCCTTCGGTCTCGGTGCCGGCTGGCGCAATCCGAAGGCCGACGTTGCCAGCGCCGTCGTCGACCACTGGCTCGCCACCTTCGAGCTCGCTGCGCTCGGCGCCCGCTTTCCCGACGAGCTCTCAGGCGGCCAGTGCCAACGCATCGCGCTCGCCCGCGCCCTCGTCGCCGAGCCGCGGGCGCTGCTGCTCGACGAGCCGTTCGCAGCCCTCGACACCGCCCTGCGCGCCCGCCTGCGCGCCGAGCTCGTCGAGCTGCAGGCAGCACTGAACCTGCCGCTCCTCCTCATCACCCACGACGCCGCCGACGTCGCCGCCTTCGCCGACGAGATCGTCGAGATCGATGCCGGGCGTGCCGTCGCTGTCAACGTCAGCGCACCAGTTTCAGCAAGGCCTTGATGTCGTCGGCGCAGGCCTCGGCGGCGCGCGACTCGATGCGCCGGTAGAGGTCGACCAAGGCATCGCCCACCGGTGTGAGCGCGCTGCCGCCGCCGTGCTCGCCGCCCTTCAGCGAGAGCACCGCGGGCTTGCGGAGCGAGGCGTTGAGCTGGTCGACGAGGATCCAGGCGCGCCGGTACGACATGTCGATCGATCGCGCCGCCGCGGTGATCGACCGCGTCTCGCGGATCGCCTCGAGCAGCGCGATCTTGCCTGGGCCGACGGCCACCGCATCGCCCGACGTCACCCGCATCCGGAAGCGAACCACCGGCTTGGCGGCCCGCGCGGTTTTCGTCGCAGCTTTGTCGTTCATGAAAAGGCGGCTCACGGCCTGGGCAAGTGAAGGCCGCTCTACCTTAGCCGATGGTCCCTGCCGGCCCAGCGCGTGCTCCAACCTCGACGAGATCCTGAAAGGCCTGGATCGCTGCGCCCGACGCGGCGCGTCGCCCCAAGGTCAGCACCGGCTGAACGTGCCGGCCCCCCCCCGAGTCGCGGGATCGACCTCCAAATGAGCCACATGGCAGCGCGCCCGCTCGCTATCGTGCGGCGAGTTCCGGAGGGACGAGCCCGTGCGCAGAATCGCCGCGATCATGATCACCGCTTCGCGCCGAGGCTTCGCGCTGCTGGCTCGTCTGCGCGCTGATCACAAGGCACGGCGAGGGGTGGCGAGCTTGCCGGCACTGACGATGCGCCCGCTCCGAAGCGACATCCAGACGCATCTTGGCGGCACCCGCTTCATGCTTTCGCCGGCGCAGGCCGCCGCACACCTGATGCGCAGCCCGACATGGCGCTGCGTCGCCTGCGGCAAGGTCCACGCCTATGCAGTGCCGGTGCGCGTGGCGATGGCTTCGCCGTGCTCGTGCGGGCAGATCGAGTTCGAGCCGCAGAGCGCCAGCGGCCGCATCCAGTACGCCTTGCGCCAGCGCGCCTGAAGCGCCGGGCGCCACGGCGCGTTCGTCAGCGACTTGCCGTCGACGATGAAGCCGTCCGCGCCAGCCGAAAGACACGCACCGACCGTCGTTCGATCGCTGCAGGACGCAATGATGATGAGCGGTGTCCCAGGAAGGCCGGGGCCCAGGCCGCAACGACAACTTGCTGGGCGTGCCGCTGGCGACCGGTGTGCTCTACCCGTGTACGGGCTGGCTCTTGTCACCGATGATCGGCGCGCCGGCGATGAGCCTCAGCTCGGTCTCGGTGATCAGCAATGCACTGAGACGAGGATCGCAGCCCTGAAGGCGGACTGATTCCGCTGGGAGGTGCGTGGGGAAACGGGAATTGACGCCGCACCCATCGGGCAGCAGCGTCGGGTTGGGTCGCGCTTCTATACTCACCGCATGTTTCGCCGCATCCGCGCAGCTTTGTCCTGGTTGCTCCTTTTCGCACTGCCCATACACGGGATGGCAGGCGGGATGATTCCGGCCTGCGCGTCGATGGCGATGCCTGCCCTGTCCGCATCCGGTTCTGTCTCGTGTGTCTCGATCGGGCACAGCAGCGACTCGACGCGGGCAATGGACGGCGTGGAGTCATCGCCGTGCGGAGGCGACGACGGCATGAAAAGTCGTTCTTCCGACCGAGTCGGCATGGATTGCGCCAGCTCAGGGGGATGTGGTGTCCCCGGAGCGGACGCGCCGGCCTTGCTCCCATTGCTGCATTCGACGGTCAGGACGATTCCCGTGTGCGCAGAGACCGATCTGCAGCCGCGTTTCCTTACCGGCGCTCCCGAGAGACCTCCCCGCGTCTCTGCCTGAGGATCGGGCGGCTCACGGTCCTGTGCTCAGGGCCGCGGGCGGCCACAGCGCCGCAGCCGCCGCCATCGAGCCGTGGCTGCATCGGCCGGACCGTTGACCGTCCCATGACGCCAGCGGTTTGGCTCGCCCAGCGGACGCCGACGGCGTCCGCGGCAACGGGAGCGGGTTCCATGATTATTCTGTCTCGCCGGCGAGGTGCCGGGGCCGCGTTGGCAGCCGGTGCAACCTTGTTGAGCCTCGCCTCGTGTGATGGCCGAGATCATCGCCGTGCTTTCCTGGTTCAAGGCGCGGTGGCCGCCCGAGATCCGAAAGCACCAGGAAGAGGTGAACGCAAGCGCAGCGCGCGAGGCAGGACGATGAGTCGCGCTCTGATCGTTCTGGCGGCGCTGCCTCTTGGCGTCGCGACGTTGGCAAGCGCCGCGCCTTTGTCGTTCGACGACGCCCTGCAGATCGCCGAATCGCGCTCTTATGCCCTGCCGGCCAAGCAAGCTTCGGCCGCCGCCGCCCGAGAGATGGCCGTCTCGGCCGGGCAGCGGCCCGACCCGGTGCTGACGGCTGGCGTCAACAACCTGCCTGTGACGACGTCGGACCGGTTCAGTCTGTCGCGGGACTTCATGACGATGCGCTCGATCGGCGTGACGCAGCAGCTGACTCGTGGCAGCAAGCTCGACGCCCGGACGGCGCGTTTCGAGCGCGAAGCCGAAGCCGCGGAAGCAGGCCGGGCACTCGCCCTCACCGACCTGCAGCGCGAGACGGCGATGGCCTGGCTCGATCTCCACTACCTCCGGCGCATGACCGATGTCTTGCTCGCGCAGCGTGACGAAGCACGTCTTCAGGTGCAGGCTGCGGATGCCGGCTACCGCGGCGGCCGCGGTGCGCAGGCCGACGTGTTCGCGGCGCGATCCGCCGTCGAGCAGCTCGAAGACCGCCTCGTCGACAGCCGCCAGCAAGTCGCCACGGCCCGCTCGCAATTGGCACGCTGGGTCGGCAGTGCCTCCGCCGAAGAGCTCGGCCCGGTGCCTGCGATGAGCGAGGAGCGGCTGCACGAACACGCGCTCGACAGCGAGCTTGCTGCCCATCCGCAGATCGAGCTGATGCGAAGACGTGAAGCGGTCGCCGTCGCTGAGGCCGAGGTCGCCCGGTCCGAGAAGAGTCCCGACGTCAGCGTCCAGCTGACGTACAGCCAGCGCGAGCCCGCCTACTCGAACATGATCTCGCTGAACTTCTCGATTCCTCTGCAATGGAACCAGGCAAAGATTCAGGACCGCGAGCTCGCGGCCAAGCTTGCCGTCGTCGAGCAACTGCGCAACGAACGCGAGGAGGCGACCCGCAGCTACGTGCTCGAGGCATCGACCTTGCTGCAGAAGAAGCACAGCACCAGCGAACGCATCCGGCGCTATGACGAGACGCTGGTCCCGCTGGCTGTCGAGCGCACCCGCGCAGCCCTCTCCGCCTATCGTGGCGGTGGAGGTTCCCTCGTCTCGGTGCTGCAGGCGCGTGAGGCGGAGGTCGCGACCCGCCTCGAAAGACTTCGGCTGGCGATGGACGAGGCCCGACTCTGGGCCCAGATCAACTTTCATCTTCCCGTGACGCGGCCAGGAGCGCAGCCATGAAACGATCGCATGGATGGGCGGCCGGCGTCCTGGGCGTCGTGGTGGTCTCCGGCATCGCCTGGGGCGCCTATCAGGCGGGCCTCGATCGGGGACGTCCGGGCTTGTCCCGCGCGAACCCGACCGAAAAGACGGCAGCCGTTGCCGCGGCAATGCCAGAGCGCGTGCCGCAAGGCCTAGCCGAAGGCGAGGCCGCAACGCGACGGCACATCGCGACCGGCCTGAAGGCCGGCGAAGTCGATCCGGCCGCGGGCCGGAAGATCCTCTACTACCACGACCCGATGGTGCCGGGCACCAAGTTCGACAAGCCGGCGAAGTCGCCATTCATGGACATGATGCTGGTGCCGGTCTACGGCGGCGCCGACGGCGACGAGAACAACATCAGCGTCAGCCCGCGCATCCAGCAGAACCTCGGCGTGCGCACCGCCCTCGTCGTCGAAGGGACGCTGTCGCCGCAGGTCTCGGCGGTCGGCAGCATCTCCTTCAACGAGCGCGACCAGGCCGTGATCCAGGCACGCGCCGCCGGCTTCATCGAGCGCCTGCACGTCCGCGCGACCCTCGATGCAGTCAAGAAGGGGCAGCCGCTGGTCGACCTCTACGTGCCCGAGTGGATCGCGGCGCAGGAAGAGTTCCTGTCGGTGCGGCGCATGCAGGGCACCGACCTCGCGTCGTTGGTCGATGGCGCCCGCCAGCGCATGCGCCAGCTCGGCATGAACGACGAGCAAATCGGGATCGTGGAATCGACGGGCCGCACGCAGCCTCGCATCTCGATCCGCTCGCCAATCGACGGCGTCGTCGTCGAGAGCATGGCCCGCGACGGCATGTCGGTCGCGGCCGGAGCGACGCTGTTCCGGATCAACGGCTTGAGCTCCGTCTGGGCGAACGCCGAAGTGCCCGAGAGCCAGGCATCGCAACTGCGACCGGGGGCGAAGGTGCGGGCCCGCAGCCCCGCGGTCCCCGGCGTCACCTTCGAGGGCACGGTGCAGGCGCTGCTGCCCGAGGTCAACGTCGGAACGCGGACGCTGAAGGCGCGCATGCAGCTCGCCAATCCCGGCGCTCGCCTGGTGCCGGGCATGTTCGTGACCATGGACTTCATGGACACCCGCCCCGGCAAGGTGCTGCTGGTGCCGAGCGATGCGGTGATCCAGACGGGCAAGCGCACGGTCGTGCTGCTCGCCGAAGAGAACGGCCATTTCCAGCCGGTCGACGTGCAGTCGGGGCTCGAGAGCAATGGCCAGACGGAGATCCGCAGCGGGCTGAATGCCGGCCAGCGCATCGTCGTTTCCTCGCAATTCCTGATCGACTCGGAGGCCAGCCTGCGCGGCGTCGAGGCCCGGCTGAACGAACCGCCCGGGACCGCAGCCGCCGGCGCAGCGGCAGCGTCGGGAGCCCGTCGATGATCGCCCGGCTGATCCGCTGGTCGATCGTCAACCGCTTCCTCGTTCTCCTCGCCACGCTGATCGTCAGCGCCTGGGGCGTCTGGTCGGTCATGAAGACGCCGCTCGACGCCTTGCCCGATCTCTCCGACGTGCAGGTCATCATCCGCACCAGCTACCCGGGCCAGGCGCCACAGATCGTCGAGAACCAGGTCACCTACCCGATGACGACGACGATGCTGTCGGTGCCGGGCGCGAAGACGGTGCGCGGCTATTCCTTCTTCGGCGACTCGTTCGTCTACGTGCTGTTCGAGGACGGCACCGATCTCTACTGGGCCCGCTCGCGCGTGCTCGAGTACCTGAACCAGGTGCAGTCGCGCCTGCCGCCGGGCGCGAAGGCGACGCTCGGTCCAGACGCCACCGGCGTCGGCTGGATCTACCAGTATTCGCTCGTCGATCGCGGCAACACGCAGGATGCATCGCAGCTGCGGGCGTTGCAGGACTGGTTCCTGCGCTACGAGCTGAAGACCGTTGCCAACGTCGCCGAGGTCGCCTCGGTGGGCGGCATGGTGCGCCAGTACCAGGTCGTGCTCGACCCCGACAAGCTGGCCGCCTACTCGATTCCCCACAGCAAGGTCGTGAGCGCGATCCAGCGCGCCAACCAGGAAAGCGGCGGCTCGGTACTCGAGCTCGGCGAGGCCGAGTACATGGTGCGCGCCTCGGGCTACCTGCAGACCCTCGACGACTTCCGCAAGATCCCGCTGACCACCACCGCCGCCGGCGTCTCGGTGCTGCTCGGCGATGTGGCGCGGATCCAGATCGGCCCCGAGATGCGGCGCGGCATCGGTGAGCTCGACGGCGTAGGCGAAGCCGTGGGCGGCGTCGTCATCATGCGCTCCGGCAAGAACGCGCTGGAGACCATCGCCGCGGTCAAGGCGAAGATCGAGACGCTGCGTGGCAGCCTGCCCAAAGGGGTCGAGATCGTGCCGGTCTACGACCGTTCGGGCCTGATCGAGCGCGCGGTCGAGAACCTCACGCACAAGCTGGCCGAGGAATTTCTCGTCGTCGCTGTCGTCTGCTTCATTTTCCTGTTCCACCTGCGCTCGGCCTTCGTCGCCATCGTCTCCTTGCCGATCGGCATCCTGGCGGCGTTCGTCGTCATGCACCTGCAGGGCGTCAACGCCAACATCATGTCGCTCGGCGGCATCGCCATCGCCATCGGCGCGATGGTTGACGCGGCGGTCGTGATGATCGAGAACGCGCACAAGCACCTCGAGCGATGGGGACACGCGCATCCGGGTCAATCCCTCGCTTCCGCCGAGCGCTGGCGCGTGATCGGCGACTCCGCGGCCGAGGTCGGCCCGGCCCTCTTCTTTTCGCTGCTCGTCATCACGCTGTCGTTCATCCCGGTGTTCACGCTCGAGGCCCAGGAAGGGCGACTCTTCGCGCCGCTCGCCTTCACCAAGACGTATGCCATGGCGGCGGCGGCGGGCCTCTCGGTGACACTGATTCCGGTGCTCATGGGTTATCTGATCCGCGGCCGCATTCCCGACGAGACGGCCAACCCGCTCAACCGCTTCCTGATCGCCGTCTACCGCCCGCTGCTCGACATCGTGCTGCGTGCACCGAAGACGACGATCGCCCTGGCCGCCCTGCTCTTCCTCGTCAGCCTGTGGCCTCTCCGGCACATCGGCGGCGAGTTCATGCCGCGGCTCGACGAGGGTGATCTGCTCTACATGCCCTCGGCGCTGCCCGGCCTCTCGGTCGGCAAGGCGGCGGCCCTCCTGCAGCAGACCGACCGCCTCATCAAGACGGTGCCCGAGGTGGCGAGCGTGTTCGGCAAGGCCGGCCGCGCCGAGACCGCCACCGACCCGGCGCCGCTCGAGATGTTCGAGACCACGATCCAGTTCAAGCCGAAGGACGAATGGCGGCCCGGCATGACGCAGGACAAGCTCATCGAGGAACTCGACCGCATCGTCCGCGTGCCGGGCCTGGCCAACATCTGGGTGCCGCCGATCCGCAACCGCATCGACATGCTGGCCACCGGCATCAAGAGCCCGGTCGGCGTCAAGGTGGCCGGCGCCGACCTGCAGACGATCGACCGGCTCACCGGCGAGATCGAGCGGGCACTGAAAGACGTGCCCGGCGTGACGAGCGCACTCGCCGAGCGCCTCACCGGCGGACGTTACGTCGATGTCGACATCAAGCGCGAGGCGGCAGCGCGCTTCGGTCTCAACATCGCCGACGTGCAGTCGGTGATCTCGTCGGCTGTCGGCGGCGAGAACATCGGCGAGACGGTCGAGGGACTGCAGCGCTTTCCGATCAACGTGCGCTACCCGCGCGAACTGCGCGATTCGCTGGCCAAGGTGAAAAGCCTGCCGATCGTCACCGAGCGCGGCCAGCGCCTGGTGCTGTCCGACGTGGCCGACATCCGCATCACCGACGGGCCGCCGATGCTGCGCAGCGAGAACGCCCGCCTCTCGGGCTGGGTCTACGTCGACATCCGCGGCCGCGACCTGGCCTCCGCCGTGCACGAGATGCAGGGTGTGGTCGCGAGCAAGGTGGCGCTGCCGCCCGGCTACTCGGTCGCCTGGTCGGGGCAGTTCGAGTTCCTCGAACGTGCCGTCGCCAGGCTGAAGATCGTCGTGCCGTTCACTCTGCTCATCATCTTCGTGCTGCTTTACCTGACGTTCGGCAGCTTCGGCGAGGCCGCGCTCATCATGGCGACGCTGCCCTTCGCCCTGGTCGGCGGCATCTGGCTGCTCTGGCTGCTCGACTACAACCTGTCGGTCGCCGGCGCCGTCGGCTTCATCGCCCTGGCCGGGGTCTCGGCCGAGTTCGGCGTGATCATGCTGCTCTATCTGAAGAACGCCTGGAACGAGCGCGTGGCCCTCGGCACGATGGGCGAGGAGGACCTGCTCGATGCGATCCGCGAAGGCGCGGTCCTGCGGGTGCGGCCGAAGGCCATGACCGTGGCGGTCATCCTGGCGGGTCTGTTTCCGATCATGTGGGGATCGGGCACGGGATCGGAGGTCATGCAGCGCATTGCCGCGCCGATGGTGGGCGGCATGATCACGGCGCCGCTTCTATCGATGTTCGTGATTCCCGCCGCCTATCTGCTGATGCGCAGGCGTAGTCGGGAGCGCGATGCGGAGGCTGCCAAAGACCCGGAATCGATGGCCCTTCCCCTCAGAGACTCTGGTCTGCCCGCTACAGGCTAGGCAATGTCAACGGTTCGGCGCAGGCCATGGCTGGCTGATCCGACCACCGATCGTCTGAGCCCTTGCGGCGCAGAAGCGCCGCCCGTCGCGCCATCGCGATGGCGTCCACGACCTCGATCCATTGGCACGGCATCCTGCTGCCGTTCCAGATGGACGGCGTACCAGGGCTCTCGTTCAACGGCATCCAACCAGGCGACACGTTCACCTACCGCTTCGACGTCAGGCAGAGCGGCGCCTACCGGCATCACAGCCACTCGAGCTTTCAGAAGCAGACCGGCCTCTACGCACCGATCGGGGTCGAGCCGCGCGGCGGCGAACGGCACCGCACCGACCGCGACTGCGTCCTGATGCTGTCCGACTGGTCCGACGGCAGTTCCGAGCTGGTCATGGCCAACCTCAAGAAGACGAGCGACTTCTACAACTTCAACGAGCCGACTGCGGTCGATTTTGCGCAGGATGCGTCGCGCACGGCACTCAGCAGGCGTTCGCGAAACGCAAGATGTGGAACCAGATGCGGATGAGCCCGGCCGACCTGTCGGACGTGACCGGCCACCACTACACCCACCTGATCAACGGCGCCTCGCCCGACGCCAATCCGACCGGCCTCTTCAAGCGCGGCGAGAAAGTGCGGCTGCGCGCCATCAACGGTTCGGCGCAGACCATCTTCGACCTGCGCATCCCGGCGATCACGACGCCTGGAATTAACCCACACGACGAGGCAAGCGAAAGCGACAGGCATGCGGAAGCTACAGGTTCGGCGACTTCCGCAATAGCCGGAGCACGATCAATCTCCCCGCATCCGTCCGGCGCTCAGCTTCCGGCTCGCACACGCATGCGCATGCCGATGGCGGGCAGCACGTTCACACCAAGGGAGGACCCAAGCAATGATGAAGTACTCGAAATTCCCGGCCATGGTCGCGTCATCCACCGTCGTGATGTTCGGCCTGATGGACCTGAACACGTACCAGCTGGATCACGTCTACTTCAGCGAGACGCGGGCATACATGGCGCTGGTCATGGGCGCGACGATGGCCGTCATCATGCTGGGCTTCATGCTGGCGATGTACCGGGACAAGCGGGCCAATATTGCCATCGTCGTCGGCAGCGTCGGCGTCTTCGCGCTGTCGCTATGGCTGGTGCACAGCCAGCAGACGATTTCCCACGTGAGTTGGATGAAACCCATGATCCCGCACCACTCGATCGCGATCCTGACCAGCGAGCGAGCCCACATCACCGACCCACGCGTGCGCAAGCTTGCCGACGGCATCATCGAGAGCCAGCGGCGCGCGATCGGCGAGATGAAGACGCTCGTCGCCGAGCTGGAAAGACCGTGAGATCGGCGCGTCGTTTGGCCAGCGCCGCGTGCAACGTCGGCACGTCGTAAGAGAAGAAGTCGAGCGCGGTGTCGAACGGCCGTGTCAGCGACCGAGCAGCCGACGCGCGACACCTGAGCGTGGCGCATCGACCATCTTGGCGTCGACGACACCCACACCCGTGCTCTACGAGTCGAAGGGGAATCCGCGCGGCGCCACCGGGCTTGCGCCGTCTCGGCCGCCTACGTGGTCGTGCGCGAGGAGGGAAATGGTGGCGTGGTGTTCGGCTTCATGGACCCGTCGCCATCGTCCGTGCTCTTCCAGAGTTTGATCCACGACAAGGTGCCGGGCATCCATTCGCGTCAGGATCGCGAATTCCTTCAGAAGGTACGCCATGAAACACAACGTCGGCACGATAGATCGCGTCCTCCGGATCGTCCTCGGTCTGGCCTTGATCGGCGCCAGCTTGCTCGGCTACATCGGCGCCTGGGGCTGGATCGGGCTGGTGCCGATCGCCACCGGCGTCTTCCGCTTCTGCCCGGCCTACTGGCCTTTCGGTTTGAGCACCTGCGCGACACGCTATGCCGGGTCGCGACCTTGACTGAGGCGAGCCACGCATCGCCGACCCGGTGCTCGAGATGCACCGTGCGCGTTGCGTGACATGCGTTCCGGCCGACGGCGTCGGACCACGGCCAAGACCGCGTCGTAGCCGAACAGCGGCACGGCGGTTGCGAGCCTGGTCACCCAGACCAGGTTGTCGTTCCTCGCATGCCTTCAGACCACCCGCAGCAGCGACGCCTGCTTGCGTCGCTCGATGAACTCGAAGATGCCCATGCCCGCCAGAAGTGAGGTGAAGACCACTGTCATGAGAAGCTCCTTCAGACGTCGAACATGTGGCGGGTCACGAAGACCGTCGCGAAACCGGCAGCCGTGAACGCAGCAGTGGCAACGAGTGAGCTCGGCACGAACAGAAAGTGATGCAGCGCGGTCAATGCGAACGGCAGTCGGGACGAGGCAACGATGTCTGGATCGGCACGTCGTTCCCCGGTCCCGACGATCCGGCCCCGACTTCTCTTCCGGGTCGATCGGTCAAGGGTCGGGTGCAGGGGCCGGCCGCCTCCGCGGTCGGGTCACCGGGAAATCTCCGGTTGGTTGTCAAGCGTCTCAGGCTGTGTTGATCTCAGGGCTTGCCCTGCTTCACCTCACGCAGCGCATCTTGTTCGACGTTGAGATAGGCCTGGTACGCGTTCCGGCGATTCGCTGCCTCGAAGGCTGGAAGTTTCGCGAAGCCCGACCAGTCGACCCTGGCGTACGCGGCGTCGAAGTCGATGCCGTCGTCGAAGGCCTGGTGCATCTGCCGGTACAAGAACTCCAGGTAGTCGCGTGTCTGGGTGAGGTCGCCGACGGCATCGGTCGAATGGCGGCCATGGCCGCTGACGACGATGCGGGGCTTCAGCTGCACGACGCGATCGAGCGAACGGATCCAGGATCCGACATCGCCATCCGCCGCGAACGGCACGCGGCCGGCGAACACCAGATCGCCGGCGTAGAGGACCCGGTCTTCCTCGACCATCATCATCAGGTCTTCCGGCGTGTGGGCGGGGCCGACGTGGACGATGCGGAAATGAAGCCCACCCATCGCGAAGCGGGTGTCGTCGCCGATGTAGCGGGTGGGAGCGACGATGCGGGTCTCGTCGTTGACCCAGGGCGCCAGCGAATGGCGGCGTTCCTCGAGGCGGGCCGCGCCAGCGTGGGTCGCGAGGTAGTCGCGCACCAGGTCGTGGGCCAAGATCTCGACGCCGGGCCCCTCGAACGCCTGCAGGCCGTAGAAGTGATCCGAGTGGTAATGGCTCACGATCACGCGCCGAATCGGTTGCGACGTCGTCTGCACGATCAACCGGCGCAACTGGCGCCCCAGGGCCGGCGTGCCGAGCGCGTCGAAGACGACGACGCCGGCATTCGTCACCACGAAGCCGGCGTTCGAATTGAAGCCTTCGTTGCCGGTGGAGACGACGCCCGACTGGCCCATCACGTAGTAGCTGTGCGCCGATACCTTGACCACGGCCATGGGCACGTGGACGTTCTCGAACTCCCGGTCGGTGGCGGCAGCTCTTGCCGGCTGGGCGCCGACGATCGCCGGTACCGCCAGGCAAGCCAGCAGTACTGCCAGCCGGTCCAGCCGGATCACTCGGACAGTTCCAGCTCGTCGCGGACCGACGCCAGGCCGGCCTGCGCGCAGGCTTCGTCCATCGCTCCCGACGGTGCACCCGAGACGCCGATGCCGCCGAGCTGCGTGCCGGCCGCCGCGATGGGCAGGCCGCCACCGACCATGGCCACACCCGGCAACTGCCGGATTCCCGCCGAGTCGGTGCCGGGTGCGGTCGCGCGCTCGAGGACCGCGGTGGCATTGCGAAAGCTCACTGCCGTCCAGGCCTTGCGGGTCGCCGCATCGGCCGTGTGCATGCCGGCCAGCGGGTCGCGCAGCACGGCGAGCACGACGCCGGACCGATCGGTCACTGCCACGGCCACCAGTGCGCCTTTGGCGCGGCACGCGGCGAGCGCGCTTTGGGCCGCGGTGAGTGCGATGCCGAGCCCGATGCTTTGAACGCGAACGATCGCCGCCTCGCCCGGCGCTGCCGCAGCGGGCGGGCTCGACAGACCAAGGCCGGCAGCGCAAGCCGAAGCCGACGCGATGATCCGCAGCATCGAAACCATGGTCAGGCGATGCCGGGGTTGCCGTCGACGCCGACCAGTGCCGGGCGGTTCACCTTCGGCCGGCCGATCACCTTCTGCTGCTTCAGGTAGGTCTCGACGACCTCCCAGATCGGCTCGCCCGCGGCGCCTTCGGCGACCGGCGCCCAGCCGCCGACCTTGTAGGTCTTCGACGCCTCGATCAGCACGCCGTTCAAACGCATGTCGGAGATGCGCGAACCCATCTTCTCGCCCGGCGTGCAGGTGTACGTCAGCCCACCGACGCGGACCATGTCGCCGCCCTGCTGGTAGTACGGATCGGGGTTGAAGAGGTTGTCGCCGACGTCTTCGAGGATCGTCTTGATGGTCTGGCCCGTC
The DNA here is from genome assembly GCA_043742485.1 of Rhizobacter sp. Classification (GTDB taxonomy): domain Bacteria; phylum Pseudomonadota; class Gammaproteobacteria; order Burkholderiales; family Burkholderiaceae_C; genus Schlegelella_A. Next base: position 14,378 of record JAYTYH010000337.1, on the reverse strand, counting down.
ATGTCGGTAAGGGTGGCATACGGATAGGTGATGGCGAGCTGGTCCATGATCGTCTCGCGCGTGACTTTCTCGCCCGGAAGCAGCGACGTGCCCCAGCGGAAGCCGGGGGAGAAAGCGATCTCGGCGCCCTTGACCGACATGATCGCGTCGACGATCACCTGGTCCCAGGTGCCGTTGAAGTTGCCCCGCCGGTAGAGCAGCCCTTCGCTCACCGCCAGCTCCTCGCCGAGCCTGACCGCGAACGGCGCCCGCACCTTGGTGATGTATGCAGCCATCTCCGCATCGGCCGGCAGCAGGTTCGCGAAGATCGGCATCAGCTTGTAGCGGTAGTCGCGGACACGGCCGCCACGCACCTCGAAGTCGAGCACACCGAGAAACTTGGTGTTCGAGCCGGCATTGGTGACCAGCGTCTGACCGCCTCGGTTCTTGATGATCACCGGCGCCGGAACGCCGTCGTGCGTGTGGCCGCCGAGGATGGCGTCGATGCCCGAGACGCGCGATGCCATCTTCAGGTCGACGTCCATGCCGTTGTGCGAAAGCACGACGACGACTTGCGCTCCCTTCTTGCGCGCCTCGTCGACGACCTTCTGCATGTTCTCGTCCTGGATCCCGAAGGTCCAGTCGGGCACCAGGTAGCGGGGGTTGGCGATCGGCGTGTACGGAAAAGCCTGGCCGATCACGGCCACCGGGATGCCGTTGACCGTCTTGATCTTGTAGGCGTCGAAGACCGGATCGCCGAAGTCGTTGGTCGTGACGTTCTGGGCCAGGAAATCGATGTGGCCGGCAAGATCCTTCTTCACGATCTCCTGCACGCGCTGGGCACCGAGCGTGAACTCCCAGTGCGCGCTCATGCTGTCGACGTGCAGCAGCTTGCAGGCATCGACCATGTCCTGGCCGTTCGTCCAGAGGGCCGTGGCCGATCCTTGCCAGGTATCGCCGCCGTCGAGCAGCAGGGCATTGGGGCGCGTCGCCCGGACCCGCTTCACCAGCGTGGCCAGGTGGGCGAAGCCGCCGACCTGGCCGTAGGTTCGGGCTGCCGCCTCGAAGTCGAGGTGGGTGAAGGCATGGGCCTCGGCCGTGTGCGGGGCAATGCCGAATCGCGACAGCAGTTTCTCGCCGACCAGATGCGGCGGTTGCCCCACCGCGTCGCCGACGCCAAGGTTCACGCTCGGCTCGCGGAAGTGCACCGGCATGAGCTGGGCATGGCAGTCGGTGAAGTGCATCAGGCTGACGTTGCCGAACCTCGGCAGGTCGTACAGCCGCTCCGACGCTCCCGGCGACGCGGCCAGCGCCTCGCCATGGTCGAGCGCCATGCCACCCGCCGAGGCGACCGCCAGCATCTGAAGAAATTCGCGCCTGCCGATGCTCATGAAAACTGTTCTTCGAATCGAAGGCCGTCTTGGACCGGCACGCGCGTGCGCCTTACTGGTTGACGGGAGACTTCGGATCGAGCAACAGCGCCATCAGGTCCTGCATCTGCTCGGTGGTCAGCACATGCGCTTCGCCGAAGCGCGGCATCGTCGAGCAGGCGTTGTAGGCCTTGGCGTTGTATAGCTTGCCCCAGGTGTACTGGACGACCGGCGCTGCATTCGCGCTGGCCGGGTCGCTGACGCCGCGCAGCTTGCCGTAGTTGTAGAGGCTCGGCCCGATCGTGCCGTACGAGATCTCCGACTTGCTCAGCTGGTGGCAGTTGTAGCAATTGCCGCCGTTGGCTGCCGTTACAGGATCCGACCACGTCATGCCACGGCCGTTTTGCGCCAGCTTCTCGCCCTGCTTCCAGTCACCCAGGTACTTGCCCCCGGGCGGCGGCCGGATCGTCGCCAATTCGCGCTTCTCGAGCTGCGCCACGAGTTCGGCCGAAGGCGCGGCCTCGCCGGAGCAGGCCTTCTGCACCGGATCCTGCGTCAGGCGGTCGAGCGTGGCCTGCCCTTCGGCATGGAACGACGACTTCAGCATCGCTTGCGCGGCGGCGTCGGCCGTGGAGGACGACGTGGTCGAGATGCAGCCGGCCACGCCGAGTGCCGCGATGGCGGCGATGGCCGCGAAACCTGTCTTTCCCGAGCGGTTCATGTCGGCTCCTTTCAGCGCTTGAGGGCGGGCGCGATCGACTCGGCGCCTTTGGCGTTGACGCCGAGGTAGGTCTCGAGCGCGAGTGTCACGTCGGACACGTACTCAGGCGACGGGAATCGCTGCTGCCGGAAGCAGTCGTTGAGGCGGCGCTGCATTCCCCAGAGCTGCCCGCTCGAGACGCGATAGGCCGGCCAGGAGCCGAATCCGGCACCGGCTCCCTTGTTCGTCGTCAGGTCGGGCAGATCCTGCAGCCGGATCCGCTTGCCCTCTTGGCCATGGCACGAGGCACAGGAAAAGTCGTAGGGGCCACCGCGGAAGTAGAAGATCTTCTTGCCGGCCTCGTACATCGCTTTCTCTTCCCGATGTACCTGCGAGACGTTGAACCTCATGCCGCTCGACTCGCCCGAAACATAAGCGACCAGGCTTTCGATGTTCACCATCTCGCCCTTGCCGAAGGGCGTCTTGGCGATCGCAACCGCATCGAAGCCCTGCAGTTCCTGCATGCAGGTGAGGAGGCGGGATTCGAGATCCTGCACGCGCCCGGTATCTGCAAAGAATCGCGGCAGTTCGACAAACGCACCCTTGACCACACCCGGGCCGCGGCCGAGATCGCAGCGCTCGAGCGAGGCCTTCTTCGGACCGCGGGACTGCTTCCACAGCAGCTCGCCCTTGGCCTGCCACAGCTCGGCAGGATTGCCGTCGGCGAGCATCGCGCGATATTCGGCGATGCCGTCACTGGCAGACTGGGCCGAGCACGGCAGTGCGCATGCGAGAAACGCAGCAGCGACGATTCTTTTCATGGCTGTCTCCCTGATTCTTGACTTCGAGGGGTGCGCGCGAACGTGCCGGGCGTCGTCAGCCTGCTAGGAGATCGTCGCTTCGTCGGTGCGCGTCTCGCCCATGTTGTCGGTCCAGGTCACCGTGACCTTGTCGCCCGGCTTGGCGCCCTTGAAGCGGAACTGCAAATACGGGTTCTGCGAGATGGCCTGGCCCCATTTCGCGGTCAGCACCGTCCTGCTTCCGCTGGTGGCCTTGACGTCGTTGATGTAGTGGGCCGGAACGGTCTTGCCGCTCGCGTCCTTGCGAAAGCCGGTTTCCATGGGGTGGGCCATGAGGACGCGGACATCGGTGACGCCGTCCTTGGTTGCCGCGCGAATGCGCATCGGGTCTGCCATTGCTGTCTCCTGGAATTCTGTTCAGAGGAATCGTTCAGCCGCCGCAGCCGCCGAGGGTGACCTTGGTTTCCTTCGAGGTCGCATAGAGCTTGCCGTCGGCCTTGACCACCGCCCACACCCTGGTGCTCTCGCCCACCTTGGCGCGCGTGGACACGTAGCCTTCCGTACCTTCGGGGATGGTGAACGTGGCCGTCAGCGGGAAGGGGTTTTTCTCGACCAGGATGTAGATCGCTTCGGTCTTCGGCAGGTTGCTCGTGACGGCGATCGGCACGACGGCACCGTTCTCGGCGATGTCGGGCGACGTGATCGTCACGTCCTTGCTGTCGGCCGGCTTGCCGCCGAGGGCGGCAAAGGCATCGCCCAGCGTCTTGGCCTCGAAGCCGGACCCGTCGGCCGCGCGCGCCTGCTCCGCCGTCAGTGCGCCGCAGCTCACCAGGAGGGCGAGCAGGCCGGTCTGCCTGATCACTTCTCGTCTCGTCGTCATCATGATTTTTCCTTCAGAAATGCCCGTGTGTCGTCTGTCGTCACTGCTTGGCGCCGGCGGCCAGCCATTGCGCGATGGCCTTGGCTTCGGCTTGCGTCAGCTGCGCCTGGGGCGGCATCGAAATCGGGCCCCACACGCCTTGGCCGCCGTTGCGGATCTTTCCCGCGAGGTACTCGACGCCATCGGAACGGCCTGCATACTTCCTGGCGACATCCTGGAACGCCGGGCCGACGATCTTGTTCGTCACCCCGTGGCAACTGGTGCACGAATCGGACTGGATAAGCGCGAGCGCCTGAGGACTCGACCCGTCCGCCTTCGCCGTGGCCGCCGACGCCGAGGGCGGGCTCGACGCAGCGGCGGCCGCGCGTGCCAGCCGCTTCATGCCCGCATGGCCTTCGCCCGGAGGCAACGCGGTATCGGTGCCGCGAGCAGGGCCGAAGGGCCTGACCTGGTCGGCGATGTTGCCGTTGGAGTTGCGTGCCTCGACCGGCAACGAGGATTCGATCTTGCCCTCGACCGGGCAGTTGCTCATGCAAAGCGGATTGGCGACGTCGCCCTTGCCGCGGGTCAGCCACATCGGCTCGTAGAACACATGGCCGAGGCGATTGGGCAGGCGCGACTGCACCTCGGCGATGTTCTTGTCGGAGAGCGTGAAGTCCGCCGGCACGATGTCGCCGAGGTTGAGGATGTACGCGAGCACGCCGTAGACCTCGTCGGTCTGCAGCGACTTCGGCGCATTCCACGGCATCGCCCGGTTGATGTAGTCCCACAGGGGCGCGAGTTTCGACACTTTCATGAGCGTCGTGCGATGGGGATACCCGGGGTGCGATAGCGCGTAGACGTGGCCCGACTCGATGTCCGCCTTGGTCGTGCCGCCGACGATGGGAGTGAAGACCGAATTCGACTCGCCGAAAGCGCCATGGCAGGAGGAGCACTTCGCCTCCCAAACCTGGGTGCCGAGCTCGACGCTGCCCGAGCCCTTTGGCAGCCCCTGGAAGTCGCCGCGCACGTCGATGTTCCAGGCCTTCACCTCCGCCGGCGTGGCAGCGCGGCCGATGCCGGCGAGATCGGGTGCGGCCTGTGCTGCCGCCGTGAGCACCAGCGCGGCGCCGACTGCGATGAGAGCCCGGATCTCGGCCCGCATCTCAGTAGGCCTGCACGTTGGAGACATCGCCGCTCTCGGCGACGCGCCACGACTGGATGGCGTTGTTGTGATACAGGGAGCGGCTGCCGCGCACGGCCCGCAACTGGTTGATCTTGGGCTGAACGTAGCCGGTGTCGTCCATGGCGCGCGACTGCAGGATGGCGGGCGAGCCGTCCCAGGTCCAGTCGATGTTGAAGCGCGTCAGCGCCTTCGGCAGGACCGGCCCTTCGAGGCGCGCCGTGCGCCAGTTGCGCCCGCCATCAGCGCTGACGTCGACCCGCTTGACCTTGCCGCGGCCCGACCACGCCAGGCCGGTGACGTTGTAGTAGCCCTTGTCGAGCAGCGTCTGCGAGCCCGAGGGCGTCGTGATGACCGATTTGCATTCCTGGATCGAGGTGAACTGGCGGTAGATTCCGTCGGGCATCAGGTCGACGTAGTGGATCTCCTCGTCTTTCGTGAAGAAGGGCTGGTCGCCGACCTTGATGCGTCGCAGGTACTTGACCCAGCTCACGCCCTGGATGCCCGGCGCCACCAGGCGCAGCGGATAACCGTTCTCGGGCCGCAGCATCTCGCCGTTCATGCCCCAGGCGACGAGCACGTCGTCGAGCGCATTGGCCATCGGCAGGGTGCGCGTCATCGAGGAGCCGTCGGCGCCTTCGGCGAGCACGTACCGCCCCTTCCTGGTGTCGGCGCCGCACATCTCGAGGATCGTCGACAGCTTGACGCCGGTGAACTCCGAACACGACAGCATGCCGTGCGTGTACTGCACGCTCGGCACCGCCGAGTTGCCCCACTCCATGGCGCTGTTGGCGCCGCATTCGATGAAGTGGGTGCGCGTGACCGTGGGCAGGCGCATCAGGTCGTCCATCGTGAAGACGCGCGCTTCACGGACGAGGCCATTGACCATCAGCCGGTGCTGCGAGGGGTCGATGTCCCACCAGCCCTGGTGGTGGCGCTCGAAGTGCAGGCCGTTCGGCGTGATGATGCCGAACAGCGACTGCAGCGGGCAGAACGACACCGAGGCCTGCGCGACCTGGGTCAGTCCCGGGCTCTGCCGGCGCTGGATGCCCTTCTCCCACTTCGAGGGCGAACCGTAGCCGGTGCTCGCCACCGGCTGGCCGAGCGCGCGCGAGTGCTCCGGCAGGTTCAGGATGGCGGGGTCGCCCTGGTCGGTGCGCGCGGGCTCGGCGACCACTTGCTGTGCCGACACGCCCGCGCCCATCGCCAGCGCCTTGGCCATGAATCGGCGGCGCGCCCTGCGTGCCAGCTCGGTGGCCTGAGGCGACAGCTCGCCTTCCGGCGCTTTCAGGATGCGGCCCGACATCGGTGGCAGGCCGGGCGACATGTCTCGACTCGTCATCGTGGCTTGGCTGCTAGCGAAACTCTTCGATCAGTGCGTTGAAACCCTTCTTCAACCCGTCCTTGCTGCCCAGTTGCGCCGAGACGCGCACGCAGACGGCGCGGCAGATGTCGGTCAGGCTGGTGTCGGTCACGCTGTAGATGACCTGCGATCCCTCGCGCCGCCGCTTGATCACGCCGGCCTGATACATCATGTTGAGGTGGCGCGAGGCATTGCTTTGCGAGAGCTCGGTCTCCTCGACGATCTGGCTGACCGAGCGCTCGTCCTGGCAGATGGCGTGCAGGATGCGCAGACGGGCCGGCTCCGACAGGATGGAGAAGTAGCGGGCCACCGATTCGAACACCTCGTCCATCTCGTCCACTGCACTTGCCTCTCAGAGTTCGTCGACAATCGTATGCGCATGTGCGCATATCTCGATAGGTGTTTTTACTCGCTGGCCGATGACCTTCGGCTGGCCTCTAATCGCTCCGCATGAAACCGAACCCTCCCCTGCCCGCACAGCTCGACGTCGAGCCTGGGCACATCACGGTGGTTCTGTTTTCCCAGCCGGGATGCGAGTTCTGCGACGAGGTGCGCGAGCACTATCTGCGGCCCATGCTCTCCGCCGGCCGTCAGCCCTTCGCGATCGCGGAGGCCGACATCGAGTCGTCGGCTCCGATCCGCATCTGGCACTTCCAGGACGTCGCGCAGCGCGACTTCGCGCGCGCCAGCGGCGCACGTTTCGCGCCGACGGTGATGTTCTTCGATGCCCAGGGGCACTCCCTGGCCGAGCCGATCGTCGGGCTGTCGAAGGACTTCTTCGGCGCCTATCTGGAGCAGCGCCTGCAGGCGGCCGCAAAGGAATCGAAGACACGCCGAAGCGCATAAGAACGGACGCGCGCATCCCAATCACCAAGACAACGAAGGAGACTCACCCCATGGCCAACCTCACCCGCCGCTCCGTCGGCCTTCTCGGCAGCGCAGCACTGCTGGGCGCATCCCTTTCGCCAGGCGCGCTGGCCCAGACCGGGCCGGCCAAGAACAAGGTCGTCTTCCAGGTCAGCGACGCCGATCCGTCGAAGTGGAGCCTCACGCTCAATAACGCGCGCAACGTGCAAAGCGAATTCCCCGACGACCCGCCGGATCTCGAGATCGTCGTCTACGGGCCGGGCATCGGCATGCTGAAAAAGGACTCGCCGGTGGCGCAGCGCATTGCCGACGCGGTCAACAGCGGCGTCAAGGTCGTGGCTTGCGAAAACACCATGCATGGCATGAAGCTTACCTATGCCGACATGCTGACGACGATCGGCTACGTGCCGGCAGGCGTGGTCGAGATCATGCGCAAGCAGCAGCAGGGCTACGCCTACATCCGGCCCTGAATCGCCTGCGGGGCGCGGTGTGCGTTGTCGCGGCCGCAAAATGCGGGCATGTCCGAAGCCGATTTCCAGCGCCTCACGCACGAGGTCCTCGCACTGAGTTTCACGATCGCGGTCGTCTTCGGCTGGGTCGCGCAGCGCGCCCACTTCTGCACGATGGGTGCCATCAGCGACCTGGTCATCACCGGCGACTGGACCCGCATGCGCATGTGGCTGGCGGCCGCGGGCACCGCGATCATCGGCTTCAACGCGATGGTGTTCCTGGGCTGGGTCGATGCGGCGAACAGCATCTATGCCGGACCGCGCGTCGTCTGGCTGTCGGCGATCGTGGGCGGCCTGATGTTCGGCGTCGGCATGGTGCTGGCGTCGGGCTGCACCAGCAAGAATCTGCTGCGGGCGGGCTCGGGCAATCTGAAGTCCGTCGTCGTCCTGATGGTTGTCGCCCTGTGCGGTTTCGCCACGCTCAAGGGCATCACCGCCGTCGTTCGCGTGGCGGCGCTGGATTCCACCGCCGCCACGGTCGCGACGCACCAGGACCTGCCGACGCTGGCCGCGGCAATTCTCGGAACAGGCACCCGCGCGACCGCCGCCGCCCTCGGCGCCACGTTGGGCGGGGCGCTTCTGCTGGGTGCGCTTTATTCGCGTGCCAACCGCTCGGCAGAGGTCGTCCTCGGCGGCGTCTCGATCGGCGCGCTGGTCGTCGCGGCCTGGTGGACATCGGGCGTGCTGGGATTCGTCGCCGAGAACCCCTCGACGCTCGAGCCGACCTTCGTGGCGACGAACAGCCACCAGATGGAAGCGCTGAGTTTCGTTTCGGCCGTCAGCTACACCACGGACTACCTGCTGTTCTTCAGCGACCGCTCCAAGGTGCTGACGATCGGCATCGTCTCTGCCCTCGGGCTGCCGGTCGGCGCCTTCCTCTACTCGGCGTTCAGCCGTTCCTTCCGCTGGGAAGGCTTTCGCAGCATTCCGGATTTGCGCAACCATCTGATCGGTGGCGCCCTCATGGGCGTTGGCGGCGTGACGGCGCTCGGCTGCACGATTGGCCAAGGGCTCTCCGGCCTGTCGACGCTGAGCCTGACGAGCTTTCTGGCCGTTGCGGCAACGGTGACCGGCGCCGTCGTGACCGTCAAGGCGCAGATGCGATCAGCTTGAGCTTGTCGCTCGACTGGCGGGCATGGAGCCCGGCCTGTCTGGTCCACGGCAGGGCGGAGTAGACGGCCGAAGTGTGCGATGGCGTACCGACTGCGGCCGCCAGAACCTCTACAACGCACTGGGCACGACCTTCTGGCAACGATTCGGCGTGGACGTGCTGTCGTTGCTGCCCATCGAGTGGTTGCCCTGATCCGACGAGCCCGCTGTGCGATGCCGCACAGACGCGCCTCGCCCGTCGCCGTAGTGTCAGTTAGGTCAGAGACGTCGAGGGCAAGCCATGGTCACTTCTACTTTGCAGAGCGAATCGAGCATCTCCAGCGCTGGCGCCGAAGCACTCCTCAGTGACGGCACACGCGTGGAGATCCGGCCGATCCACGAGAACGACGTCGAGCTCGAGAGGCAGTTCATCGAGGCGTTGTCGCCGAGTTCGCGGCGGTTTCGTTTCCTCGACACCATGCGCTCACCCAGCGAGGCCTTGCTCAAGCAGATGACCGCCATCGACAACACGACGGATGCAGCCTACGTCGCCACGATCGAGGTGGCCGGCGAGACGCGCGAGATCGGCGTCGCTCGCTTCTCGGCGCGGCCGGACGGGCACGACTGCGAGTTCGCCGTGGCAGTCGCGGACGAGTGGCAGAACAAGGGGCTGGGTACGCTGCTGGTGAAGCAGCTCATCGACGTCGCCCGATCGCGCGGCATCGGGCGGATGCACTCCAGCGATTCGGCCGACAACACGTCGATGCGCAAGTTCGCGGAGCACCTGCATTTCAGGCACGAGCGGGACCCGGACGACGCCACACACGTCCTGTACAGCGTCGATCTCACTTCGGCCGCGGCCTGAGCCCTTGCCGATGAGAAGAATGCCGGGCGTCCCCAGTAACGTCGATCTCCGATGAACGATCGAATCGCACACATCCTGGCCCGGATGGCCAGCCTCGAGGCTGAATTGCGCAGTGCGGTTCACGCGCAGGAAAGCAGGATGTTTTTCCAGATCAATGGCAAGCGAGTCCAGTTCGAGCGCTCGGTCGAGGTCGCGCACCGCAAGCTGAAAACGAACTTCTTTCGCTGGCTCGTGACCGACCGTCCGCAGAACCTGATCACCGGTCCGATCATCTACGCGATGGCGCTTCCGCTGCTCATGCTCGACCTGTGCGTGAGCTTCTACCAGTGGACCTGTTTTCCCATCTACGGGATCGCCAAGGTGCGGCGCAGCGACTACATCGTGCTCGACCGGCAATACCTCTCCTATCTCAACTTCATCGAAAAGTTCCACTGCACCTATTGCGCGTACGGCACGGGGCTCGTGGCCTACGTCGGAGAGATCATTGCGAGGACGGAGCAGTATTTCTGCCCCATCAAGCATGCGCGAAAGATCCTTGGCACTCACGCACGCTACAACCGCTTTCTGGCATACGGCGAAGCGGAAGCCTACGAAGCCAAGCTGGAGGAATTCCGGGTTGCCCTCGGCGCCACGCAGTGAGGTGGGCGAGCATCTGCGATCGAACTTGCACCCTACTTCCGGCTCGCCACCCCTTGCGCGCAGAACGCCCCCACTTCCGCGGCAACGCGACGCACGACCTCGTTGGCGGCCGTGACGCCACCGGCCGGGTCGTCGCTCGCTGACGCCGCCTCTTCATCGAACTCGCGCGACGCGATCACGCGGCGCGTGGCGGTATCGATGAGAACGGCGCGCAGTGTCAGACGCGCCCGGCTGGGCACGACGCTGAAATCCTGGTGCAGCCGGATGAGCTCGGTCTCGAGGCGCATGTCACCCGCCACCAAAGTCGGCGCGCGCACGACGGCGCGAAATGCACCGGTGCGTTCGATCGCGTGCGCCAGCATCGGCGCCAGCATCAGCGCCGGAAATTCCACCCACTGGCTGAAGGCGAAGTACTCGAGCTGGTTGGACTTGCGGACGTAGGCGATCTGTCGCGTTCCGTAGCCGGCCGCGGCGCGCGGCTCACTGACCACGAGCGTTGCCACCGCCGCGATGAGTGGCAGCGTCGCGGGACGATCGGCCGAGATGGCCGCCGCGTCGTCGAGCACGAACAGAGCCGGTTGCGCCGGCGGCTCGGGAAGCAACGAGCCGCAACCTGCCAGCAAGCCCAGCCCCGACAAAACGAGCCATCCAACATAACGCCGGCGATATTTGCCGCCGAACGGCGTCTCGAAGTTCATGGTCGCACCGGTTCTCCCGGGCCTGGCCGCCCTTGCGGCGCACCGCGGATCAGGCTGCTCGGGCTGCGCTCGGTCTGTTCGCTCAACTGACGCAGCGAGACCGCCAGCAAGCTCATCTCCCCGAGCAGACGCTGCAGCTCAGGCAGTGTCTCGCTCCTCATCTGCAGCACGCCGCTGGCGGCAGAGTCCACCGTGCGGCCGGCGCTGTCGCTGGTGCGCGACACGTCGTTGCCCATTTTCGCAAGGGCGTCGGCACTCGCGGCAACGCGCTCGATGGCCGGCCCGAGCCGGTCGCTGACGCGCGCCGCGTTTCTTGCCGTCCGTGCGGCGTCGGCGATGCCTGCGGTCATCGTGCCCTGCTGCGCAGCCAACGCGTGAGCGACGCTGGCGGTGTCGGCCAGCACCTGCTTGAGCGCGGCCCGGTTGTCTGCATCGAACACCGCGTCGACGTTGGCCGATGTCCGGTTCACGTTGGCCAGCACGGTCGTGAGCACGTCTTCGAGGCGCGCGCTCAATGAAGGCTTGGAGCGGATGAGCGGCACCGGCACCTCGTCGGTCGCGAGCAGCGGCGCCGAACCGACACTGCCACCGCTGAGCTCGATGTAGGAGATGCCCGTCAGGCCCTGGCTCTTCAGCACGGCCTCGGTGTCCTGCTTGACCGGCGTGCCGCGCTCGATCTGGAATTTCAGGAGAACCTGGCGCGAGTTCTGCGGATCGATCGCGATCCCGCTCACCTTGCCGACATCGACACCCAGGTACTTGACCGGCGCGCTGATGCTCAAGCCGGCGACCGATTCCTTGATGATCGACTGGTACGGCTCGTACTTCTTCTGCGTGTTGATGCCCGCCGCCAGCCAGAGCACCGCGACGACGAGCGCAGCGCCGAGGCCGAGCACGAAGATGCCGACGAGCGCGTAGTTCACCTTGTCTTCCACGCCGGCTCCTTCCGGGATTCGTGCGCGTGTTCGGCCTCGTTCGCCTGCACCGTCTTCGGGTCGGTGAAATAGGCTCGGACGATGGGGTGTTCGTCGTGCGAGAGCTCTTCCATCGAGCCGGTCGCCAGCACCCGGCCTTCACCGAGCACGGCCACACGGTCGCTCACCTGCCAGAGCAGATCGAGGTCGTGCGTGACCATCACGATCGTCAGCCCGTAGAGGGCGTGCGTGCGCAGGATCAGCTCGTCGACGCCCGCGGTGCTGGCAGGGTCCAGCCCCGAGGTGGGCTCGTCGAGAAACAGCAGCTCGGGATCGAGTGCGAGCGCGCGCGCCAGTGAAGCACGCTTGAGCATGCCGCCGCTCAGCTCGCCGGGGCTCTTCAGGCCGGCATCCGGCGGCAGGCCCGTCTGCGAGAGCTTCCATTCGGCGATGTCGTCGATCAGCGCGTCGTCGAGGCTGCTGTGCTCGCGCAGCGGCAAACCGACGTTCTCGCGCACGTTGAGCGAGCTGAACAGGCCGCCGTGCTGGAACATCACGCCCCAGCGCTGGCGCAGCGTGTGGGCCTGGGCGTCGGTGAGCGTGGCGATGTCCTGACCGAACAGGCGGATCGTTCCCGAAGTGGGTCGCTGCAGCAGGATCATCTCGCGCAACAAGACCGACTTGCCCGAGCCGCTGCCGCCGGCAATGGCAAATATTTCGCCCCTGCGCACGTCGAGGTCGAGGTCGGAGTGCACGGCGTGGCTGCCGAAACGCGTGCAGACCTTCTTCATCTCGATCACGAGGTCCGGGGCAGCGGTGGTGGCGGTCACGTCACAGGTCCAGGATGCTGAAGACGACCGAGAACAGCGCGTCGGCCACGATCACGAGAAAGATCGATTGCACCACGGCCAGCGTCGTCTGCCGGCCCACGCTGTCGGCACTTCCCCGCGTGCGAAAACCCTGGAAGCAGCCTATGAGGACGATGATGAACGCGAACACCAGAGACTTGCCGATGCCGATGAGCAACGTGGCGCCTTGCATCTCCTGGCCGAAGCGAGCGCCGAATTCGCGAAAGCCGATGTCGAGCTGCGAACGCGCCATGACCATGACGCCGAACACCCCGGCGATGTCGGCGAACAGCGTCAGCAACGGCAGGGCGACAGCCAACGCGAGGATCTTTGGCAGCACCAGCAGCTCGATCGGCTCGATGTCGATCGTGCGCAGCGCATCGATCTCCTCGGTGACGACCATGGTGCCGATCTCGGCGGCATAGGCCGAACCGGAGCGTCCGGCGATGATGATGGCGCTGATGAGTGGCGCGAACTCGCGCAGCATGGCGTAGCCGACGAGATCGACGACGAAGATGTTGGCGCCGTAGTGCTTGAGCTGATCGGCGCCCTGGTAGGCGACGACGACCCCGAGCAGGAACGACGTCAGCCCGATGATCGGCAGCGCCTCGAAGCCACCGACCTGGATATTGCGCAGCACCGTGCGCCAGCGTATGCGTTGCGGCCGGGCCAGCAACGGCAGCGCTTTCATCACTGTTTCGCCCACGAAGCCGAGCAACGCCAGCGACTGCTGCATGACGTTTTCGGCACCGTGACCCACGGCCTGGAGGCTCGAGACATGCGGCATCGGCGGTATGTTGGGCGCCGTTTGCTGCATCACCAGCTCCATCAGGGTTTGCAACCGAGGCGGCCAATTGCGCAGGCTCGCTGTGGCGCTGTGGCTGCCGAGCCAACGCTTGAGCACCCAGGCGCCCGCGCTGTCGACGGCCTGCAGGCCGGAGCCATCGAGAACGACCACACCGCTGCTGGGCGCTTCCGCCTCCAATCCCTGGGGAAGCGGACCCAGGCCGGCCACCGTCCAATTGCCCGCGAGTGTCCACTCGCCCGGCGTCGGCTGGCTGATGGTGGCGGCAGCGGGTGTCGGCATGCAGCGGCAGAGCATCGCTGCAGAGGCATGCCGTCGTCTGTCTGCCAGCGCACCATGGCGGTTGTTGACGCGGAAGAGCAGAAGTTCATTCGTGCAAATGCCCGTTTAAGTTCCAAACAGAACGGAACACTGCAATCGGCGGCTCTCGGTTGGAGGCAACGCAACGCGAAAGCCCCTTGTCGACTGCGATTCCGTGTGACTCTGAACAATATGCTGTCCTAGTCAAATCGAGAACGCCCGAAATGAATCTCCGATCGAATTCCAAAAACACCCTGACGCGTGGGCTCTGGCTCGCTTTCGGAGCTACCGCCCTGACCGTAGCGGTCGCGGCCGAACCGCCGCCGGTGCATGTTCGCGGCACCATCGTCTCGGCGACCGCCGACAACCTGACGGTGCAGACCAGCCAGGGTAGAGTCATTCTCGCGCTCGATTCGGCGACGAAGATCGCCGGCGTCGTGCCGAGCAGCCCGGACCAGATCAAGGAAGGCACCTTCGTCGGCATCGCCAATGTCCCTGGCGCCGGTTCGTCTCGTGCGCTGGAGGTGGTCGTCTTTCCCGAGGCCATGAAGGGCTCGGACCTCGGCGACTACCCTTGGGATCTTTCCGCA
>JAYTYH010000336.1:0-1795 GCA_043742485.1 Rhizobacter sp. | reverse complement strand
GAAGAACGCCAGCGCCACCAGCATCAGCACCATCCCCGCAGCGCCGTGCAGAAACCCCTGCCCGGCCTCGTCGCCGAAGTGGTACGTGATGAGCACGAGGGCCATCACGCGAACGATGTTGGCGACGAACGCGATCGGCAGGATGCTCGCCAGCATGATGGCGTTGTGCCACACGCTCCGGCGACGCATCAAATACATGAAGAGCGTGCCGAGCGCCGACAGGCTGTACATCGAATGCAGGCCGGAGCACGCGTCGGCGACGAGCATCTGGTACTGGCCGATGTCGAGCACCACGCCAGTGCGCGAGATCGGGTAGCCGACGTTGTAGAGGATCTCGACCACGATCACCGAGATCCACTGCTTGAGCGGGCCGGTGATCTGATCGACCAGCGTGCCCGGCAGCGGGATCATGAAGATGAAGTACACGACCGGGAACCACGCCACGCGCAAGGCTCCCGCGCCCCTGAGCAGCAGCAGGACGCCGGCGACGATAAAGGGCTGCGAGGCGATCGCCAGCATCAGCACGTCGGCAGCACGGCCCACGAAGTAGACGATGAGGCCGATGACGAAGAGCACCGTGCCGGCGACGCGCGCCGATGCCTGCGGCGCCTCGGCGACGGCGTGGCGCACGGTCCAGAACAGCCAGACCAGCACAGCCAGGATCAACGCACCGTGGGCGTTGTCGTCGGTCTGCCAGATGCCGTTGGCGGCGGTCCAGTAGACCGGCAGATACATCGCGGCGAAGCCGGCCAGGGCGATGAACCACGCGCCATTCGCCGCCGCGTTGCCACGCGGTCGTGAGCCCGATGCCGGCAACACGCTGCTCATTTCTTCGACTTCTTGGGCTTCTTGGGCTTCTTCAGCGGCACCTCGTTGAGCACCGATCCGACCACGGCCACGCCGGTGTCCATCAAGCCACGAACGAGGTCGCTGAATGCAGCGACGTGAGTCGAGCCGCTGCGCGCCACAGCCAGGGCGGCGCCGGTGCGCACGGCGATCATCGCGGCGTCTTCACCGCTCGACATCGCGGGCGTGTCGATGATGATGACGTCGTAGGCGGCCTTGGCCTGGAGCATGAACTCGTCGAAGTTGAGGCGGTTCAACAACTCGAGCGGGTTCGGCGGCGTCGGCCCGGCGGGCAGCACCGACAGGCCGGCGAGATCGGGAATGCGGACGATCGCTTCCTCGCGCGAGCGGCCGGCGAGCAGCGTCGAGAAGCCGATCTGGTTCTCGAGGTAGAACAGGAAGTGCTGGCGCGGCTCGCGCATGTCGGCATCGACGAGCAGGGTGCGCTCGCCGAGTTGCGAGAAAACAATGGCCAGATTCGCGGCCAGATACGAGCGGCCTTCATGGCGCTCGGCGCCGATGATGGTGAGGACCTGGCGCTCCTCGGCGCGGTCGAACCAGCGCAGCATGAGCTGGCTGCGAATGGCGCGGAGCTGCTCGACGCGCGAGCTGAACGGCTGGTAGGCGGCCACGAGCTCGTCGCTCAGGGCCCGCGACTCGCCCGGCGTCTTGCGCAGGTAGGCGTAGGCGAACTGGCGCGACAGCGCGAACTGGATGTCGGCCTCGCTGATGAGGCCGAGCCGCATCGCCGCCTCGCCGAAGCGCAGGTTGTGCTCGCGCTGGTAGTGCAGGACGCGCTCGGCGTCTTCCGGCTTGAGCTGGCCGCCGTCGATGAGGATGGCGCCTAGCGTGCGCATGGCGCGCGGCGGCGTGGAGAGGGTCGAGACGCCGTTTTTCATGTTCTTCGCGGGCCGGCGAGCAATGGCCTCGGCGCCACCGCACTGGCGAC
>JAYTYH010000335.1:0-1726 GCA_043742485.1 Rhizobacter sp. | reverse complement strand
AAACCAAGCTCGATAAGCCGGTCCGCGCCATGAAGGTGGAACTGGCACGCCTTGACCTGAAAAACTAGGAGATGCTCGATCTACTCGTACCAGCGAGCGGTACGGCGTCAGCAGCCTGATGCGTCATCCCGATCGCGGGCATCTCGAACAACGTAAGTCCGGCATGGGCGTTGGTGCACGGAGGAGATATGGACGAGGGTATCCCGGTGCTAACCCGACTTCCGCGGGAGTCACCTAACTCCTGACGGCGTTGGGCCTTCCCGCATCGAGCATGCGATCGAGCACAGCGATACCGACGACGGCCCCAGTGCGCCGCGCGGCTTCGATGCGGCGGAGGTCTCCGTCACCCGTTCGCCGGGCTCGAGCCGCGAACCGCTGCCGCATCGATTCGAGCCACGCCTGCACACGCTGCCACATGATCCATGTCTCCCCATCACGGCACGATTGCCGCGGTAAGACACTGTCGGCGGGCAGCGTGCAGGTGCGATGAAGAGTGCGAGAAGCGAGCGAGAAAGCGTTCAGCGCCCGCGTGCTGCCTTCGCCGCGGCGATGCATTCGCGCAGCACGCCGTCGTCGCCGACCTGGTTCGCGAGCAGCAGGACGAGGCGGGCGTCGAGGTCGGCGCTCTCGGCGTCGCTCAGGCCTTCGTGCGCACCGAGCCAGGCCTCGTAGAAGCCGTCCGGGTCGGCGATGTTCGGGGCGGTGTTCATGCCGTTTCCGTGGCGCGCTGCGGCTCGGCGCCGTCGAACGAGAGGGTCGCGCGCAGGGTGGCCTCGAAGCGTGCCGGTGTGGCGTGCGCGAGCTGCATGGCGACGTAGGCGTCGGGCCGCACCAGCACGAGCGTGTCGGCTTCGGCTCCCAAGTGTCGCGCCAGCTTGCTGTCGGCGGCGATGCGTCGCAGCAGCAACGGCCAGCGCATCGTCAGCGGCTGCAGTGCGGCGAACGCTTCGTTCGCCGCACCGATCCAGAGGCCGAGGAAGCGCGTGCCATCGGCGAGCAGCCGCATGACGGTGGTGTCGTCGTCGAGCGCCACGTTCTGGAGCGAGCGTGCGCCCTGCGCTGCCCAAGGCGACGGCGGGTACACGTTCGCCTGCGCCATGCGGCCGGTGTTGGCGAGCTTGCGCGCGAACTCGTGCGTGCGTGCCAGCGCCACGACGGCGCGGCGCAGGCGATGCTCGGCGGCGCTGCGCGGCGCCAGGAAGCGCGTCGTGCGGCTCGTGACCTTCAGGTTCTCGACCGCGGCCGGGTGGCGCTCGGCGTGATAGCTGTCGAGCAGGGCCTCGCCGGCCCGGCCTTCGAGCACCAGTGCCAGCTTCCAGCCGAGGTTGCCGGCGTCCTGGATGCCGTTGTTGCCGCCGCGCGCGCCGAACGGCGAGACCACGTGCGCGGCGTCGCCGATGAAGAGCGTGCGGCCGACCTTGAAGCGTTCGAGCAGGTGGTCGCGGTACTGGTACGGGCCGATCCAGACGAACTCGAACTCGACGTCGGGGCCGAGCTGCTGGCGAAGCCGCGCCCCGGCCGCGTCGGGCCGGCTGATCGACTCGGAATCGGCGCTTTCGCTCATCTGGTAGTCGAGCCGCCAGACGTCGTCGGCCATCAGGTGCTGCCAGACAGCGCGGCCTTCGTTGAAGGGCGCGTCGATCCAGGTCCAGCGCTCGGTCGCGAAGGGTTTGGCGAACTTGACGTCGGTGATGCACCAGCGGTCGGTGCCGCGCGACGCGTTCAC
>JAYTYH010000334.1:0-1593 GCA_043742485.1 Rhizobacter sp. | reverse complement strand
AACTCGTCCTTCGGCGTGAAGTCGACGAGGCGCTTGACGAAGTTGAAGCGCACGCCGCGCACACCGGCGTCGTGCATGGCTTGCAGCTCGGCATCCGAGACGCTGCGCTTCACCGTGGCCACGCCGCGCGCGCGGCTGCGGCTGTGCAGCAGCGCATCGACCATCGCGCGGTTGTCGGCGCCGTGGCAGGTGGCCTGCACGACCACGTTGCGGTCGAAGCCGAGGTGGTCGCGCAGCGCGTAGAGCTGCTGCTTGCTCGCGTCGCACGGCGTGTACTTTCGCTCGGGCGCGTACGGGAATTCGGCGGCGGGACCGAACACGTGGCAGTGGGCATCGACGGCGCCAGCGGGCAATTTGAACGTGGGCTTCGTCGGGCCGGCGTACCAGTCGAGCCAGCCGGGAGTCTTCTGGTATTCCATGTCGCGCGGTCCTCAGGTTTTTTGCTTTGCCGCCGCCAGCAGGCGGTCGGCTTCGATGCGCCAGTCCGCGCTGCGTGCGAACTCGGGCGTGCCTTTGGTGCCGAGTGCGCCGGCGTCGGCCAGGTCGGCGACCCAGGCCTCGCGCTCGGCCGTGCCGCTGGCCGACCACGGCGTGAGGCCGGCGTCGCGCACCGTCTCGGCGACCTCGCGCAACTCTTCGCTGCGGCGCCGGCCGTGCTCGATGACGCGCTGGAAGAAATAGGCGGCCTGCTTCTCCCAGTCGATGCCGGGGAAGGTTTCGACGAGCGACGCAATCACCGCGTCTTCCACGCCGTAATGCCGCGCCGTGGTGAAGCTCTCGATCACCATCGCCTCCAGGCCCTTGATCATCACGCTGCGGCACATCTTCGTGGCCGAGGCCACGCCGAGCTTGTCACTCGCGACCCAGGCTTTGAAGCCGAGCGCATTGATGAGCGGCGCGAGCTCGGCCGCCGATGGGCCACCAAGCAACAGCGGCACCTTGATGCGCAGCGGTGGGATGCTCGTCATCACCGCGCATTCGACATAGCGCCCGCCTGCGGCATCGATGAGCGCGGCTGCGCTCTGCTTCGCGGCTGGCGATGCCGAGTTGAAGTCGAGGAAGAAGCACCCCGCCCTCAATGCCAGCGCGCAGGCCTCGGCCACCGCCACCGTCTGGCTCGCGGTGACGGCGCTGATGATGAGGTCGGCATGCCTTGCCAGTTCGGCAGGCGAGGCCGCGAGCGGCACGCCCTGCGCAGCGGCATGCGCCCGCAGCGGGCCTGCCGCCGCGGTGCCGAGCTTCAAGTCGAACGCCGACACGCGAATGCCTTGGGAGCGCAGGTCTTCAGCCAGGATGCGGCCAACCTCGCCATAGCCGACGAGGCCGACGTGCCAGTCTTGCGGAGCGGTGGAAGCTGGCGCGTCGTTCGGGCTCACAACGGTGTTCATCGGCAAGTCGTCAATCGATGTACTTCAAGCCCGCTTTCTCCAGGGCCTCGCGCATGTTGTACATGTCCAGGCCCAGCACGCCGGCAGCGAGCTTGGCGCGCTTCTCGCCTTCGAAGCTCTCGCGCTTCTCCGCCGCGTCGGCCACCTGCGCGGCGAGCGCCGCCGGCACGACGACGACGCCGTCCACATCGGCGATCACCACATC
>JAYTYH010000333.1:0-2553 GCA_043742485.1 Rhizobacter sp. | reverse complement strand
AGTGCCGCGAATGCGGCGTTGGTCGGTGCGAACACCGTGAACGGGCCCGGACCCTTCAGCGTGTCGACCAGGCCGGCGGCCTTGACGGCGGCGACCAGCGTCGTGTGGTCCTTGGAGTTGACGGCGTTGTCGATGATGTCCTTGCTGGAGTACATCGGCGCGCCGCCGACCATGACCTGGGCTGACGCGGGAACGGCGGCAACGCAGAGGGCGGCGGCGGCCAAGGCGAGGATTCTGGATTTCATGCGGGTCCTTGATGGGGTGTTGGAGACAACCTCTCTACGCCGGGCCGACACCGCTGGATGCACGATGAGCGAGGACCCGAACAGGGGGCCGAATCCGGCCCTTATCGCGCTCAAGTTTTCGGGTGGCGTTGAAACAATCGGCTGCAAGTACCCGCCATGGCCGACTCCTCCGCTCAAGACAAGAACCTGCCCGCCTCGCAGCGCAAGCTCGACAAGGCGCGCGAGGAAGGCCAGGTCGCCCGCTCGCGCGACCTCGGCCACCTGGTGGCGATCGGCGGCGGTGCGGCCCTGTTGTCGGCGCTCGGCCCGGGCATCGCCGACTGGCTGAAAGACGCTCTAGGTCGCTCGCTCCGCTTCGACCGCACCATCGTCGCCGGCTCCGACGCCATGGGCCAGCAACTGCTCGGCTGGACCACGACGCTGCTCTGGGCCGTGGTGCCGTTCGGCGCCGCCATGATGGTCGTGGCCGTCGGCGGCAGCCTGGCGATGGGCGGCTGGGCCTGGACCATGAAGCCGCTCGGCCCGAAGTTCGCGTTCCTGAACCCGCTTGCCGGGATCGGCCGCGTGTTCTCGAAGCAGCAGTCGATCGACGCCCTCAAGGCGAGCGTGCTCGCACTCGTGCTCGGCACGCTCGGCGCCTTCTACCTGCGCGGCCACGTCGACGCCTTCGCCGGCGTCCTGGCACTGCCGCTGCCCGCCGCCATCGCCTCGTCGGCGGCCACGCTCACCGGCGGCATCGGCGTGCTGCTGTTCGCGCTCGCGCTCTTCGCCGCCATCGACGTGCCGCTGCAAAAGCGCCTGCACGCGCAGAAGCTGAAGATGAGCCACCAGGAGCTCAAGCAGGAGAACAAGGAAAACGAGGGCAACGCCGAGGTCAAGGGCAAGGTCCGGGCGCGGATGCGCGAGATGACCAAGCGGCGAATGATGGCCGCGGTGCCGCATGCCGACCTCGTCGTCATGAACCCGACCCACTACGCCGTGGCGCTCAAGTACGACGAGGCCGCCATGGGCGCGCCGCGCGTCGTCGCCAAGGGCGCCGACCTGCTCGCATTGCGCATCCGGCACCTCGCCGAGGGCAGCAAGGTGCCGGTGCTCGAGGCACCGGTGCTGGCGCGCGCGCTCTACGCCCACGCCGAGCTCGACCGCGAGATCCCCGCCGCCCTGTTCGCCGCCGTGGCGCAGGTGCTCGCCTACGTTTACCAGCTGCGGGCCGCGATGCTCGGCAAGGTGCCGATGCCCGGCGCGCTGCCGGCGCTCGACGTGCCCGCCGAGCTCGACCCACACGCTGCCTGAGGCCCCGAATGAATCCCCTGATGCAGCAGTTCCAGACCTGGCTCGGCCCCAACGCCAAGGCCGTCAAGGCGCTCATGGCGCCGCTCGTCGTCGTGATGATCCTGGCGATGATGGTGCTGCCGCTGCCGCCGTTCGCGCTCGACCTGCTCTTCACCTTCAACATCGCGATGGCGCTGATGGTGATGATGGTCGCGGCCTACATGGTGCGGCCGCTCGACTTCGCCGCCTTCCCGTCGGTGATCCTGCTGACGACGCTGCTGCGCCTGTCGCTCAACGTCGCTTCCACGCGCGTCGTTCTGCTCGAGGGCCACACCGGCGCCGGCGCCGCCGGCAAGGTGATCGAGTCGTTCGGCCACTTCCTGATCGGCGGCAACTTCGCGGTCGGCCTGATCGTGTTCGCGATCCTCGTCGTCATCAACTTCATCGTCGTGACGAAGGGTGCGGAGCGCATTGCCGAAGTCGGCGCGCGCTTCACGCTCGACGCGATGCCCGGCAAGCAGATGGCGATCGACGCCGACCTGAACGCCGGCCTGATCGACGACAAGGAAGCGAAACGCCGCCGCCTCGAAGTCGGCGAAGAGGCCGAGTTCTTCGGCTCCATGGACGGTGCGAGCAAGTACGTGCGCGGCGACGCGATGGCCGGCCTGCTGATCCTGTTCATCAACATCATCGGCGGCTTCGTCATCGGCGTGGCGCAGCACGACCTGACGGCCTCGCAGGCCGCGAACAGCTACATCCTGCTGGCGGTGGGCGACGCGCTCGTGGCGCAGATCCCGGCGCTGCTGATCTCGGTGGCCGCGGCCATGGTGGTGTCGCGCGTCGGCAAGTCCGAAGACGTGGGCAGCCAGATCGCGCGCCAGGTGTTCAGCTCGCCGAAAACGCTCGCCATCACCGGCGGCGTGATCGGCATGCTGGGGGTGATCCCGGGCATGCCGAACCTGGTGTTCCTGTCGCTTGCCGTGGCCTTCGGCTACAGCGCCTGGTGGATGCGTGAGCGCGACCGCAAGGCCGCGCT
>JAYTYH010000332.1:0-3857 GCA_043742485.1 Rhizobacter sp. | reverse complement strand
ACCACCGCCGCGTTCAGCCGCTTGACGTTGCCCGAGGCGTTCTTGGTGACGCGCACGGTCTTGTCGACTTCGTAGTTCGTGACCGCCTCGCGTCTGCCGTTTGCGCCCGCCGTGCCGCCCGCGCCCGGCGCGCCCTGCAACGGCTGCGAAGCGCCGACCAGCGGCGCCGTCGCCGCGATCGGCGGCTGATTCGACGCTGCACCGGGCACGCCGCTCGGCAGGGCACCGGCGCCGGCGCCCGCGCCCTGGTCGGTGGTCTGCTGGCTGCGGATCGAGATGCTGGCGTCGGCGCCCTGGTTCGGCTTGAACTCTTCCGAGGTCGCCTCGGTCTGCGAGAAGTCGATGTCGGCGGTGACGCTGGCGCGCAGGTTGTCGTGGCCGACGATGGGCTCGAGCAATTCGAGGATGCGCTTGGTGTAGCCCGACTCGATCTGGTTCACGTACTGGAGCTGCTGGGCATCGAGGCCGGCCGACAGGGTGCTCTCGCTGCCGGTCAGGAGGGCGCCGCTCTGGTCGAGCACGCTGACGGCCTTCGGATTCATCTCCGGCACGCTCGACGACACCAGGTGTACGATGCCGGCGATCTGGGCCCGGTCGAGCGTGCGGCCGGGGTGCAGCGTCAACAGCACCGAGGCGCTCGGCTTCTGTTGCTCGCGAAAGAAGCCGTTCTGGTTCGGCAGCGCCAGGTGGATGCGGGCCGACTGCACCGCGGCGAGCGAGCTGATCGAGCGCGTCAGCTCGCCTTCGAGGCCGCGCTGGAAGGTCAGGCGTTCCTGGAACTGGGTCTGGCCGAAGCGGGCCGTGTCCATCAGCTCGTAGCCGGAGACGGCGCCCTTAGGCAGGCCGGCGGTGGCCATCTTCAGGCGCAGGTCATGCACCTGCGAAGCCGGCACCAGGATCGCGGCGCCGCCCTCGGCCATGCGGTAGGGCACGTTCATCTGCGCGAGCTGGGCGATGACGGCGCCACCGTCCTTGTCGGCCAGGTTGGCGTAGAGCACCTTGTAGTCGCCCTGCGAACTCCACATCGTCATCGCGAAGACGATGCCGGCGAGCGCCGCGACGCCGATGCCGAAGCTCAGCTTGCTTTTCATCGGCATCGCCTGCAGGCGGCCGGCAAAGCTGCCCGGGGCGGCGAGAGAGGCTGGCGTGAGGGCGACGGCGTTGTCCATGGATTCGCAGGAAGCCGGGGCGAAGAGCCGCCGGGTCTGCCGCGATTATTCGAAAGCGACCGCCTGCCGTTGCCTGAAACAGGCCGGCATTGCAGCGCCAGTTCGCGCCACCGTGGGCCCGGCCGCCGACCTACGATGCCGACACGGAGCCCAGCCGCCATGAACGTCACCCTCAAGCCCTTCGACTTCGCTTCGGCCGTCGCCCGCGCCGGCCTCGGCACCGACGGCGTGCCCATCGCCAGACCGGCCGGCGGCGCTTCCGCCGTCGGCTTTCAGAAGGCGCTCGGCAACGCGCTCGAGTCGGTCAGCCGCGGCCAGACCGAAGCGACCCAGATGCAGCGCGAGGTGATGCTCGACAACCCGACTGTCAGCCTCGAGCAGACCATGGTCGCCATGCAGAAATCGCAGATCGGCTTCCAGGCCACCCTGCAGGTCCGGAACAAGCTGGTGCAGGCCTACTCGGACATCATGGGCATGCAGGTATAGCCTGTGGCGATTGAACCGCTGCGCCGCAGGGCCTCGCCCGCTTTGGTGTACCGGTCTGATCCCACTCACAGCAGCCATGTTGATATGTAGAAAGTGCATCAACATCACCACTCAGACGCTTCGTGGCTTTCCAGATCGCAAATAGCCGGATCATCGAGAAGATTGATCAGCTTGCCGAGCTGACCGGCTTAGAGGCGCCGGCCGAAGAGGGGGCTGCAGCGGCTTACGTGGCCTTCGTGAGCTACGGCAAGGGCAGCGGCCACCCGGCACGGTTGAACTTCGGCGACGTCTTCAGCTATGCGCTCGCGAAGGTCCGAGGTCTGCCCCTCTTGTTCAAGGGTGACGACTTTTCCCGCACCGACATCGTTCCCGCGGTCGGCTCCCGAGCGATCTGACGCTTCAGCTCAGCGCCATCAACTTGCCGCGCTTCTGCGTCAAATCGATGAAGCGTTGCAGGGTGCGCAGAGCGTCGCCGCTGGTGCGCACGAACTCGAACCCCAGCCGGACGCCCTTGGCTTCGGCGTTGATCGCGGTCACGTGCATGAGGCGCATGCTGATGTCGAGCCGGGTGTCGGCGTCGAGCTCCATGCGCACGGAATTGACGAGGCTGCCGGCATTCATGGCCGGCACGTCCTGCGGAAGGAACAGGCCGCAACCGCTGATGCTGAGGTCGATGATGCGCAGCGAGAATTCGCTGTCGGGCAGGTCGGGATGCACCATCCGCGCCACCGGCGCGCTGCGCATCAGCGGCCGCACGCGGAAGGCATTGCGGCGCTGGAAGCGGAACATCTCGCGTGGGAACGCGCAGCTCAGCACGCTGGCGCGATTGCCGTGCACGAGCACCGGGTGACGCACCTCGAACTGGACCTTGACGCTGTCGAGATAGCCGACGACGACGACCTCGCGGCCCTCGAGCACCGAGTGCAAGGCGGGGTCGTGCGGGTCGGCGTTGAAGCCGATCGTGCCGCGCTCGCTGTCCATCGTCCAGATGGCGCTCGTGAAGACGCTGCCGTCGCTAGCGACGAGAGAGAGCAGCACCGAGCCGTCGAGCAGCTGCTTGAGCAGCAGGCCGATCTCACGCACCGACGAGACCCGGAATTCCTCGAGGCCGTCGTTCTCCGACATGCCTTCTAGAGGCGCCGGTCTGGTTTGCATCGCGTCTCCTCGGGCGCAGTCGTGTCTGGGGTGGGTCGTGAAAGTCGAGGCGCTCAGTGCAGCGTCTTCGGGCGGCCGGCGAGGATGTCGTCGAGGTCTTCGAGCCAGGGCTCGGCGAGCTGGCGGATCTCGGCATCGTTGACGAGGATGCGCTGCATCAGGCGCGACTTCAACTGGGCTTCGTCGGCGGGCAGGGGCTTGTCGGCCGCGGTGTTCTTGAGCTGGGCGATCAGCACGGCGCAGGCGCCTTCGAGCTTGACCACGTGATCCCAGTTGCCGGTGCGCGCCGCCTCCAGCATGTCCTGGCTCGCCTTCTCGATCGCTTCGTAGTAGTTCATCAGCACGGACTTCATGGTCTTCGTTTCCGGTAGGTCGCGCGACAGGCGGTTCATGCGGCGGCCTGGATCGGCATCGCGGGCTGGCCGTGCACCTGGTCGCCGATGGCATCCCAGCCGTCGCTCATCGAGCGGGCGAGACTGGCGCATTCGGCCAGGGCGGCGTCGTCGGACTTGAGGTTGCCCATCGTCAGGCGAAAGACCACGTATTGGTAGAGGTCGCGCAGGTTTTGCGCCAGCGGGCCGCCGGCGGCCAGGTCGAGCGGGGCGATGAGGCCTTCTTCGATGATGCGCACGGCATGGCCGATGGCGCGGCCTTTCTCGGCGACGTCCCGGCGCGCGATGGCGCCGCGGGCAGCGGCGATCTCCGAGGAGACCGCCTGGTAGAGCATGCTGACCAGCTTGTGCGGGCTGGCGCCTTCGATGGCGGTGCTCGCATTGACGCTGCGATACATCGTGGCCATCGGCGGTCGGGTGCCGGATTGGTAGGTGCTGGTGAACATTTCGTGGCTCCTGCGTCTGAGCCTTCCTTATCGACTTCGTGCCCCGAATCTTTACTGCCCCGATCGCCTGGTTTGCGGCTGAAAAGCCGCTACGTGCTCGACTTCGTATAGAACTGCTGCGTGATGTATTTGGCCAGCGCATTGGCCTTCGACATCGTCGTGTCGAGGGTCGAGTACTGGGCCCGCAGGCGCTTCTCGACGTCGACCAG
>JAYTYH010000331.1:0-3057 GCA_043742485.1 Rhizobacter sp. | reverse complement strand
TCCCTACGGCACGATGAGCGCGGTCGAGCTCTCGCTCACCGACATCATGGACAAGGTGGTGATGGACGATTGGGGTCAGGCGGGCTCCGGCCCGTTCGGTGCGCTGCGGGCGCATGTCGACTCGGGCCGGCTGTCGGAGCAGACCCTGTATGCCGAACTCGGCCAGATCGTCGCCGGCCTGAAGCCGGGGCGGCAGAGCGACGACGAAACCAATCTTTTCTGGCACCGCGGGCTGTCGCTCTCCGACATTGCGCTGGGTGCCGCGATGCTCGAGAAGGCGAGGACGCTGCAGCTCGGACAGACGCTGCGGTTTCGTTGAGGGGAAAGATCAGGAAGCGATCGTCGTGGCATGTGTCTTGCTCGCCCTTTAATCCTGTATAGACAAGTTGATCCAACGATGCGCTGTGTTCTCCACTCGTCCCTGGTCGACGATGCGTCATCTCGCCAGATCGAGGGCACTATCGGGCAGACCTCAGTCGGCTACCGCGTGCGGGTCGTCGACGATAAAGGTCGTGACACGCCGGCCGGTGAGATGGGCAAGTTGCGCACCCTCGGCGAGCGCGGCCTGTCGCCGTTCCCACAGTATCTCGGCGATCCCGACGCACCACAGGCCGCGTTCGACGAGGTCGGCTATTTCCGCACTGGCGCCCGCGTGCGTGCGCGCGCCAGTGGCGCGATCGAGTCCGTAGACCGCGCGAAGGATGTCATCAAGGTCGGCGGCGAAAACGTCGCTGCAACTGAAGTCGAGCGCATGATCGCGACGGTGCCGGGCGTGCGCGAGGCGTGCATCGTCTCGGGCCCCGATGCGATGCTCGACGAAGTGGCTGTCGCGTTCGTGATTCGCGACGAGGCGCTTGGTGGCGAAGCCGATGCGCTGGTCGAGACGATCCTCGACCGCTGCCGGCAGGAACTGTCGCGTTTCAAGGTGCCGCGCGAGGTGCTGGTCGTCGAGACGCTGCCCCGGGTCTCGATCGGCAAGGTCTCGAAGGCCGAGTCGCGCGCCCACCTGCGGGTTCGCGCGTCAGCCGCATGAGCATCGTGAACGCCCGCATGTATGCGGTCAATGCCGCGTGCAAGGCCGACTGGCACGCGTTGCTGAGCACGGCGCTGGCCGATGCCCGGCTCGACTGGCCGATCATCGACTTCGACACGCCCGCGCCGCTCAACGCGCTCTGGGCGCGCGACGATCTCGGCGCCGTGATGATGTGCGGCTTGCCGTTCTCCCGCCGCAATCCGCAGCCGACGCTGGTCGCCGCACCGCTGCCGGCTCCGGAGCGCTATGGTGGGCGGCCCGTCTATTGCACCGACATCGTCGTCGCCGCCAATTCGCCGTATCGATCGCTCGAAGAGACCTTCGGCGGCGTGGTCGGCGTCACGCTGCCCGATTCGATGTCGGGCGCTGTCGCGTTGCGCGCGCATCTGCTGCCGCTGCGCGAGAGACGCGGCGCGCGGCTCTATCGTGCGACCGTCGGTCGACTCGTTAATGCGCGTGGCGTGATCGATGCACTGCTCGATGGCCGCATTGATGTCGGTCCGCTCGACAGCTACAGCCACGACCTGCTGGCCGCCTACGAACCGGAGCTCGTGGCGCAGGTGCGAACCGTCGCGAGCTCCGTTTGGCGGCCGATCCCGCCGCTGGTCGCTACCGCGGCGATCGCGCCCGACGAACTCACAAGGCTGCGGGGTGCGTTGCTCGGCCTGTGCGATGAGCCCGAGACGGCCGGCACGATGGAGCGACTCCGTCTGGCCGGATTCGCGGTGCCCGACCCGACCGACTACGACGTGCTTTCCGCCATTGCCCAGACCTGTTCCCCTTCCTTCGAGGATCTATGATGAAACGCTTCCTGCTCGCCCTCGCTGTTGCCAGCTTGCCGCTTTTTGCCGCGGCCCAGGGCTATCCCGCCAGGACGGTCCACGTCATCGTGCCGTTCCCTGCCGGCGGCCCGACAGACGTGCTCGGCCGCATGCTGGCGCAGGCGCTCGGTGACAGCCTGGGTGTCACGGTGGTCGTTGACAACCGCGCCGGTGCTTCCGGCAACATCGGCGTCGCCGCCGTCGCACGGGCCGCGCCCGACGCCGCCACGCTGGGCATCATCCCGGCGGGCAACATCGCGGTGAATCCGACGTTGTTCACGAACCTGCCCTACAAGGCGAGCGACCTGGCATCGGTAGTGATGCTGGCGATGGTCGACAACGTGCTCGTCGTGAACGCCGCCAACGTTCCCGCGCGATCGGTGAAGGAACTGCTCGAGCTCGCCGCGAAAAAACCAGGTGCACTGAGCTACGCCTCGCCGGGTGCGGGCAGCCAGGCTCATTTAGCCGGAGCCTTGCTCGAGCTCAGCACCGGCGTGCAGCTCCTGCACGTGCCGTATCGCGGCATCGCACCGGCCATCAACGACTTGCTTGGCGGCCAAGTGTCGATGATGTTCGCGCCGCTGCAGACGGCGCTGCCGCACATCAAGAGTGGCAAGCTGCGCGCGATCGGAATCGCGAGCCTGAAGCGCTCGCCGCTGTTGCCCGATCTGCCCACGATCGCGGAGCAGGGCGTGCCGAAGTTCGAGGCAGTGTCGTGGTATGCGCTGATGGTACCGGCAGGCACGCCTCCGGAGGTGATAGAGAAGCTCAATGTCACCGCCGCGCGCTTCCTCACGCTGCCCGATACACGGGCCAAGCTGGCTGCGCAAGGCATGGACGCGGGCGGCGGAACCCCGCAAGAACTCGCGACGACCATTCGCGCCGAGAGCGCGCGCTGGGGTGAGGTCGTTCGAAAGCAGAACATCAAGCCGGATTAGGCGATGGCTAGACGAGGATTTTTTTGATGGTGTGACCGACCAGCGGGGCTGATTCGGCCGGATCGACACTCGATTCGACCTTCACCTCGCTGTCCAAGCTCGTAGCCCGCGACCTCTCCTTGCTCGCTGGCCGGCTTCCTTCGCCCCGCGCCGTGACGGTCGGCTCGCTGACGATGGTCGCCTTCGCACTGCTAGGCAACCTGCCGAGGCTCTGTCGCGATAGGGCCGGGCTGGTAGGTTCAGCCGATGGAGTTTGACCGCACGA
>JAYTYH010000330.1:0-13563 GCA_043742485.1 Rhizobacter sp. | reverse complement strand
GCCACGATGGCGGTGCCGTTGCGCACGTCGAGCGCGGGGTTGAGCTCCATCACGTCGAGCGAGGCCAGCGCGCCGGTGTCGGCGATCATCTCCATGCAGAGTTGCGCCTCGCGGTAGGTCGGCCCGCCCTTGACGGTGGTGCCGACGCCGGGGGCGATGTCGGCATCGAGAAAATCGACGTCGAAGCTGACGTGCAGGTGCCTGTTGGCGTCGATCGTCGCCAGCGCCAGCTCCATCGTGTGGCGCATGCCCATCTCGTCGATGTAGCGCATGTCGAAGACTTCGAGGCCGTGTTCGTGCACGAACTTCTTCTCGCCGGCATCGACGCTGCGGATGCCGATCTGGCGCACCCACTTCGGGCTGATCGCCGGCACCTTGCCGCCGATCTCGATCAGCTCCTGCGGGCCGAAGCCGCACAGGCACGCGACCGGCATGCCGTGGATGTTGCCGCTCGGGGTGAGCAGGGCGGTGTTGAAGTCGGTGTGGGCGTCGAGCCAGACGACGCGCAGCTTCTTGCCCACCTCACGGCAATGCCGCGCCACGGCACTGATCGAGCCGATGCCGAGGCAGTGGTCGCCACCGAGCAGCACCGGCATGCGGCCGCCCTGCAGCTCGGCATGGACGGCGTCGTGGACGGTGCGATTCCAGGTGGCGACGGCGCCGAGGTGGCGATAGCCCTCGACCGGCGGCTGCCACGGGTTGGCCGGCCCGCTCAGGTTGCCGCGGTCTGCGACCTCGAGGCCGTGGCTCTCGAGCACCGGCCCGATGTTCGCAACGCGCAGCGCCTCCGGGCCCATGCTCGAGCCGCGGCTGCCGGCGCCGATGTCGGTCGGGGCGCCGATGAGGCTGACGAGCCGATTCAAGCCGCGGCCTCGCACTTGGCGAGCTCGGCGACGAGCAGGTTCCAGGCTTCCTCGGCGGTCTCGACGAAGTGGAACAGGTGGATGTCGTCGGCCGCGATCATGCCGGTCTCGATGAGGAGATCGAAGTCGATCAGGCGGGTCCAGAACTCGCGGCCGAAGAGCAGGATCGGCCGCATCCGCGACTTGCCCGTCTGCACGAGCGCGAGCACCTCGAACAGCTCGTCGAGCGTGCCGAAGCCGCCCGGGAAGCAGACCAGCGCCACGGCGCGCATCAGGAAGTGCATCTTCCGCAGTGCGAAGTAGTGGAACTGAAAGCAGAGCTCGGGCGTGATGTAGCGGTTGGGTACCTGCTCGTGCGAGAGCACGATGTTCAGGCCGATGCTCTTGCCGCCGACCTCGAAGGCGCCGCGGTTGCCTGCCTCCATGATCCCCGGGCCGCCGCCGGTGACGACGAAGAGCGGTTTGGCGAGCGTCCTGGAGCGCAGGGTCGCGATCTCGGAAAAGCGACGCGCTTCCTCGTAGTAGCGCGACATCGCGACGCGGGTCTCGGCGATCTTGAGCGCCCGTTCGTCATCACCGCTGCGCGCCGCTTCAAGCTCGCGCGCCGCGACGTCTGGGGCGACGATGCGGGCGCTGCCGAACATCACGATGGTGGCCTCGACACCTTGCTCGTCCTGCACCAGCTGCGGCTTCAGCAGCTCGAGCTGCAGGCGGATCGGCCGCAACTCCTCGCGGAGCATGAATTCGGTGTCGGTGAAGGCCAGCCGGTAGGCGCTCTCCGGCCCCTCGTAGCGCGCGTTCGGCGTCTCGAGCTCGGTCTCGGCGTCTTCGTGCGCGGTCGGGAAAGTTCGTGCGGGCAAGGCCGCCGGAATGTTCATGACGCCGAGCTTACGGCAAGGCTGCGGACGACCGCTCGTTAGGGAGTAAGCACGATTTTGGCGGCGGCGCTGGCACCGGCATCGAGGTCGCGGAACGCGCCGGCGCCGTCGGCCAGGCGCCTCTCCTCGACCCAGGCGAGGTCGCCGAAGACGCCGCGGTCGAGCGCGCTCACGGTCGCGCGCAGGTCAGCCATCGTGTACGTGTAGGTGCCGATCAGAGTGATCTCGTCGAGAGTGAGCTTGCGCATGTCGATCTCGCTCGCCCAGTCCTGCAGGCCGATGTGCAGGACGACGCCACCCGGCGCGACGGCCTGCATCGCGGCGGCGCGCGTGACCTTCGCTCCGACGGCGTCGACGACGAAGCCGTAGGCGCGCGCCGCCGGCTCGGCAGCACGCGAGTCGTAGACCGTGCAGCCCGCGTGATGGCGCGCCGATTCGCGTCGCAGCGCATTCGGCTCGGCGAGCGTGACGCGGCAGCCGTGGCTGCGCAGGAGCAGCGCGGCGAGCATGCCGACTGCGCCGCCGCCGATGACCAGCGTGTTCGCTTCGGGCAGCGGCCGGTGCAGCGCGCGGGTAGCGACAGCGATCGCGTGCAGGGCCGTCGCTGCCGGCTCGGTGAGCGCGGCGGCGCGGGTCGGCAGCGTGTCCGGCAGGTCGATCAGGCAGCGTTCGGGGATCGACATACGCTCTGCGTAGGCACCCGGCCGTGTCATGCCGACCATCGCCCGGCGGCTGCACAGGTTGTCGCGCCCCTCCGCGCAGTAGTCGCATCGGCCGCAGGCGATCAGTGGATTGGCGGTGACGCGGCGGCCGACGTTCGCACCTTCGATCACCGTGCCGACCAGCTCGTGGCCGAGCACCAGCGGCGGATTGCGACGCGGGTCGCGGCCGTGATAGGCGTGCATGTCCGAGCCGCAGATGCCGACCGCGTCGATGCGCAACAACGCGTCGCCGCCGTTGACGATCGGTTCGGCCTCGTCGCGGTACGTAAGCTCGCAAGGTGCGGTGTAGACGAGTGCCTTCAAGGGGGAGGTCTCAACGGGCCGAAAAGCCGCCGTCGACATGCAGCGTCTGACCGGTGATGTAGGCCGACGCGTCGCTGGCGAGGAAGACAGCTGTGCCGTGCAGATCGGCCGGATCGCCGTTGCGGCCGATCATCGTTCGAGCCGCCAGCGCCGCGGCACGGTCGCCGTCGGCGAGCACGGGCGCGGTGAGCGGTGTCGCGAAGAAGCCGGGCGCGATCGCGTTGCAAGTGATGCCGAAGCGCGACCAATGCTCCGCGACGGCGCGTGTGAGCTGCACGACACCGCCCTTGCTCGCGCCGTAGGGTGCGCTGTCGGGGAACGCCCGCGAGCTCTGCAGCGAGGCAATGTTGACGATCCGGCCCCAGCCTTTCTGACGCATCGCCGGCGCCAGCGCGCGCACGAGCAGGAACGGGGCGGTGAGGTTGATCGCGATCGTGTCGTCCCAGTGCGCGTCGTCGTCGTGCTCGAACGGCAAGCGCGGGTTGATGCCCGATGCGTTGACGAGGATGTCGGCCGCACCGAACGCGCGCGACGCATCCTCGGCGATCGTCTCGACGTGGCGCCGGTTGGCGAGGTCACGCGGCAGCGCGGCGGCCGCGATGCCGTCGCGCGCGAAGTCGGCGACGGCACGGTCGAGCTCAAGCTCTCTTCGCGCCACCAGCACGACCCTCGCGCCGGCCGCGCCGAGCGCCCACGCGATCGCCCGGCCGATACCGGAGTTGCCGCCGGTTACGAGCGCGACCCGACCGCGGAGATCGAAGAGGCGGGCCAGCGATTCAGTCGACAACGGCCGCTCCTTTGTCGAACGCCTCGTCGGGGAAATACTTGGCGAGGCGGTCGTCGGCAGTGCGCGCGTGCGCCTCCATGCCCTCGAGGCGCGAGATGCGCGCCGTGACCTGAGCCGTCTCGCGATTGGCCTCACGCGTCATGCGCTGCCAGGTCAGCGGTTTGATGAACTTGTGGACCGAGAGGCCGCCGGAGTAACGCGCCGCGCCCTTGGTCGGCAGGATGTGGTTCGGACCGCTGGTCTTGTCGCCGAAGGCGACGGTCGTTTCTTCGCCGAGGAACAGCGAGCCGTAGTTGGTGAGCGTCTTCAGCCACCAGTCGAGGTCAGCGGCGTGGACCTCGAGGTGCTCGGCCGCGTACTGGTCGGACACCTTCGCGACTTCTTCCCGGGTGTCGCAGAGCACGACCTCGCCGTGATCGCGCCAGGCCGCACCGGCGGCATCGCGTGCGACCGGAGGCAACAGGGCGACGAGCTTCGGAACCTCGCGCATCACCGCCTCGGCGAGCGCACGGTCGGTCGTGATCAGCCAGGCCGGCGATTCGTGGCCGTGCTCGGCCTGGCCGACGAGGTCGGCGGCGACGATGCGCGGATCGGCGCTCGCGTCGGCGATCACGCACACCTCCGACGGGCCGGCGAAGACATCGATGCCGACGCGGCCGAAGAGCATCCGCTTGGCTTCGGCGACGTACTTGTTTCCCGGACCGACAATGATGTCGGCCGGCTTACCGGTGAACAGGCCGAAGGCCATCGCCGCGATCGCCTGCACGCCTCCCAGCGTCATGACCGCGTCGGCGCCGGCGACCTTCATCGCGTAGAGCACGTGCGGATGGATGCCCTGGCCCTGGAACGGCGTCGAGCAGGCGATTACCGTCGGCACGCCGGCCGCCTTGGCTGTGGCGACGCTCATGTAGGCCGAGGCGATGTGCGCATAGCGGCCTGTTGGCACGTAGCAACCCGCCACGTTGATCGGTACCAGCCGCTGACCGGCGACGAGTCCCGGCGCGACCTCGATCTCGAACTCGCGGATCGAGGCCAGTTGCGCCTCGGCGAAGCGGCGCACCTGCGCGGCGGCGAACTCGATATCGCTGCGCACGCTGCGCGGAATCTCGGCGGTGCGCCGCTCGATCTCTGTGTCTGGCACGACGATCTCGCCGCTCCAGCGGTCGAGCTTTTTCGCGTAGTCGCGTACGGCCGCTTCGCCGCCCGCCTCGATTGCCGCGATCATCGCGGCGGCGACGTCGCGCGCCTGGGCCTCGATCTGCGCGACCGGCGCGGAGGCGGTCTTCAAGCGGGTGACGGCCATCGTCGTCCTCGATTCAATTGGTCTTGTTGGCGAATGCCTTCAGGGTCGGGTTTCTGTCGACCATCTTCAGGTAGTCATCGGTGACGTAGGTCTTCGGGTCGGGCACCTCCGCAATCGTGCCGACGCTCTTCAGGTAGCCAGCGAGCGCGTCGAAAGCGTTGTCGGCGGTCGACTTGCCGGCGGCGCGCGAAAACATCTTGAGCTGTTCGTCGAGCGGGAAGATCGGCCGTTCGATCTCGTTGGCCAGATACGCGTCTTTCAGCTTGATGCCGTTGGCCTCGTAGAACTTGCGCAGCGCGGCGATGGCCTCGGGCCGGTTCGCCTTCTCGTAGCTGACAGCGCGCAGGTACACAGCCAAGAACTTCGCCACCGTCTCGGGGTTCTGCTGCGCGAATTCCTTGCGAGTGATCAGCGCGCCAGGAACCATTGCACCGGCGTCCTTGCCGCTGCAGATCACCTCGGCACCGATCTGATCGTTGAGCGTGTAGGTGTTCGGCGCCCAGGTGCCGGCGAGCATGCCGTTGTCGCCGGTAAAGGCCGAAACGAGCTGGGCCGGCGCGAGCGGCACGATCTGCACGTCGCTGCGTTGCATGCCCCATTTTTTCAGGCAGGCCATGGTCGCGTACTCGCCGGTCGAATTCGGGCTGAGCAGCACCTGCTGGCCCTTCAGCTCCTTGGCCGGATTGGCCTTGATGGCCGCGACCTTGTCCTTGCGCGCGACGACGGCGTTGGTCGTCGACTCGTCGTTGCTGATGCCGATGGTCAGGATCTCGTAGCGTTGCGCGCCGAGCACCGCCGGCGGCGACCCGGTGCTGCCGACGTCCCACGACTTCGACGGCGCGCCGGCGATCTGTTGCGCGCCGGCCGGATAGGCGACGAACTCCGGCTTCAACCCAGCCTCGGCCCACCAACCCTTGTCCTGCGCGAGGAAGAGCGGCAGGGCCCAGTACGAGACCTGGTAGCTCACCTTGATCGGGATCGGCGTCTGGGCGCCGGCGCTCGCCGCGAGCGCGCTCAGCGCGGCCGCGCACAGGGCGCGCAGGGCGCGGCGATGGAAGGGGCGGGAAGCGGTCATGACGAGGTCTCCGGTCGTTGTTCTTGAATCCGTGCGACGAGGATCGCGGTCTTGCCGGCCGCTACATCTTGAAAGCGCATTCAGAAATTGATGATCCAGTTTGTGGCTCGGGCTTGTCAAGTTGAATGCGGGCAAACGCTTATAAATGGACATACCTCCGTGTTATCCCTTGTTCCGTTGACTCCGGCTTAAACGGTCCTCTATGCTCGCCAGTGTGACCAAAACTGAAAGCGCTTCCAAGAATCGAGCCGTCACGTCGACGGCAAAGAGGCGCGTCCCGACCGGGGTTGCGCAGGCCGGTACGCTCGAGTCGCTCGCCTCGCACAGCGGCATCTCGGCAGCGACGCTCTCGCGCGTCCTCAACCATCCGCAGCAGGTCCGCGCGCCGTTGCGCGACCGCGCCGAGCAGCTGCTGCGCGACACCGGCTACGTCGCCCATGGCGCGGCGCGCTCGCTCGCCTCGAAGCGGTCTCGCACGATGGGTGCAATCGTGCCGACCGTCGACAGCGCTCT
Source organism: Rhizobacter sp. (assembly GCA_043742485.1). GTDB lineage: Bacteria > Pseudomonadota > Gammaproteobacteria > Burkholderiales > Burkholderiaceae_C > Schlegelella_A. The sequence goes on along the minus strand of JAYTYH010000330.1, from coordinate 7,119 downwards.
CTTCGCCAAGATCGTCGAAGGCCTGCAGCAGTCGATCCACGCCCAGGGCTATCAGCTGCTGCTCGCCAGTAGCGGCTACAGCCCGCAACGTGAAGCCGCCGAAGTGCGCGCGTTGCTGGAGCGCGGCATTGACGGCCTGATGCTCATCGGCCGCACCCGTCTCCCGGAGACCACAGTGATGTTGCTGGGGCGCGGCGTGCCGTTCGTGACCACCTGCCATCACGATCCAGCCTCGGCGTGGCCGACCATCGGCTGGGACAACGTGCGTGAGTCGGAGCGAATCGCCGACTACCTCGTCGATATCGGCCATCGCCGCTTCGGCATCATCGCCGGCCTCGGCGCCGACAACGACCGCGCGGCTGATCGCCTCGTCGGTTTCCGCGCCGCGCTGGGCCGGCGCGGCGTGATGCTGGCCGAGGCCGCGGTCGTCGAGCGGCCGTACACCGTGCGCGACGGGCGCCAGGCGATGGCGGCCTTGCTGCGCCTGCCGCAGCGTCCGAGGGCCGTTCTCTGCGGCAACGACATCCTCGCCTACGGCGCGTTGCAGGAGTGCCTGTGGCAAGACCTGGGCGTGCCCGATGACATCTCGATCTGCGGCTTCGACAACATCGACATGGCGGCGAACTGCCGGCCCGGCATCACCACGCTCGACGTGCCGGCGGCTGAGCTCGGCGCGATCGCCGGGCGCACGTTGCTGGCGGCGCAATCGACGGCACCCGGCGATCTGCCGGCGCACGTCTTACTCGAGCTCGAGCTGATCGTGCGTGGCTCGACTGCGCCACCGTCGCCAGCCGCTCGCACGCCACAGAAAAGCCGGCGCGTCGCGCGGACGGCCCGAGCCCTCGCGGCCGCGCCATGAACGTCGAGCGGATTTCATCGACGCGGCGACGCGTCGCCTTCATCGGCCTGGGCACGATGGGTGGCGCGATGGTGCGCAACCTCGCGAGAAAGGAATTCGACTGCGCCGTCTATGACGTCTCGGCCGACGCGATGACGCGTCTCACCGACGCCGGCTGCCGAGCCGCGGCGTCGCCCGCCGACGCCGCGCGCGACGCCGACGTGCTGATCACCATGCTGCCGACTTCGGCGCACACGCGGGCCGTGTTGTTTGGCGCCGAAGGCGCCGCTGCTGCCCTGAGCGCCGAAGCGCTAGTCATCGAGATGAGCACCGGCGACGCCGTCGAAACCGATCGCATCGGCGCCGAGCTGGCAGAGCGCGGCCTGCGCTGCATCGACGCGCCGGTCGGCCGCACGCCGCGCGAGGCCACCGAAGGCCGCGCCCTGATCATGGCCGGCGCGAGCGACGCCGATCTCGCCGACGCACGGCCGCTGTTCGAGGCGATGGCCGACACGATCGTCCACGTCGGCCCGTTTGGCACCGGGATCCGGCTCAAGCTCGTCAACAACTACATGTCGATGGTCGGCATGGTCCTGACCGCCGAGGCCCTGATGTTCGCGGCCAAGCTGGGGCTCGAGCGCGAGACCGTGGTGCGCGTGCTCTCCAGCACCACTGCCGGCCGTGGTCAGCTGCTTACGAATTTCCCGCGCAAAGTGCTCATGGGCGATGTCACTCCGGACTTCCCCTTGCGAATGGGACTGAAGGACATTCAGCTGGCGTTGAACCTCGCCGGATTGGTCGGCGCCCCGCTCGGCCTGGGCGGTTACGCGCGCGAGATGTTCGCGCTGGCCAGGTCGTGGGGGCGCGAGAACGAGGACTGCACCGCCATGCTGCTGTTGCTCGAGGACGTGGCCAACGTGAAGCACGAGGCAACTTGAGCGTCGCTGCCGTTGTCACCGGCACCGCTCCACCGGCGGATCGACTGGTTGCCGCGCCCGGCGCGGGTCGACGCGTCGCGATCGGCAGCGGCGTCGTGCTCGCCGCCATCGCGTTCTGGTTTCTGGCCGCGCGACTCGGCTGGGTGACCGGATCCCGCTTCCCGACGCCGGCCGATGTCTGGGCCGCGGCCAGGCAGATCACCGTCGATCCCGGCTACTCAGGCGGAACACTCTGGGTGCACGTCTGGCACAGCTCGCGGCTGGTCCTGATCGGCTTCATGGTCGCTGTCGTGACGGGCGTGCCTGTGGGCTTGCTGATGGGCACGAGCCGCACCGCCGATGCGCTCATTGGCCCGGTGTTTTCGATGCTGCGGCCGATCCCGCCACTGGCCTGGATTCCGTTGGCGATCCTCTGGCTCGGCCTCGGCGACTCGGCGAAGATCTTCCTGATCTGGATCTCGTCTTTCTCGCCCGCCGTGATCAACACCTACAGCGGCGTGCGTACGGTCGAGCCGTTACTGGTCGAAGCCGCCCGCGTCCACGGCGTGAAGACGCCGGGGCTGGTCTGGCATGTGCTCGTTCCCGGCGCCCTGCCGATGATCTTCACCGGTGTGCGCTTGTCGCTGCAGACCGCCTGGATGACGCTTGTGGCGGCCGAACTCGTCGGTGCCTTCGTCGGCCTCGGCAAGGTGCTGGCGAGCGCCGCGCTCGACATCAACCCGGGCATGATTCTTCTCGCTATGGTCTTGGTTGGCCTCCTCGGTGCGGCGATGACCAAAGGCCTCGAATCGCTCGAGAAGCGTGCGATGCCGTGGTTGCGGTGATCGCGGCCGCACCGGCTCGTGACGTAGCCAGGAGTGCAAGTGGACCCTCGAGCCGGCGGCTTCGGTTGCTCTCGGTCATCGGCGTGTTCGCGTTCTTTGCCTTCTGGCACGGGCTCGCATCGAGCGGCTGGTTCCCGCCGCGCTATCTGCCATCCCCCGTCACTGTCGTGCGGACACTGCTCCAACTCGCCACGACGCCGTACTCCGGCGCCACCCTCTGGGGTCACCTCGGAGCCAGCCTCGTGCGCTTCGGTGTCGGCTTCCTGTTCGCTGCGGCGGTCGGCATTCCGCTCGGCCTCTTGATGGGCTGGTATCGCTGGCTCGACGACATCGTCAGTCCGTTCTTCGAAGCGCTTCGCTTCGTCGCCCCGATCGCCTGGGTGCCGTTCGCCGGCCTCTGGTTCGGCACCGGCATTGGCGGCCCCACGCTGATCATCTTCTCGGGCGCATTCGCGCCCTGTCTCATCAATTCGTACCGAGGCGCGAAGTTCGTCGACAAGCGGCTGGTGGAAGCGGCGCGCACGCTCGGAGCGAGCGGGCCGCGCATCGTTGCCGAGGTGCTGTTGCCAGCCTCGATTCCCTCCATCGTCGCCGGCCTGCGGGTTAGTGCAGGCATCGCCTGGCAGTCACTCATCGGCGCCGAGCTCATCGTCGTCGCAAGCGGTATCGGGTACCTCATGGTGCAGGCGCAGCTCAATGTCGAGACGCCCATCGTCATGGCCGGCATGGTCGCGATCGGCGTCGTCGGCGTCGCAATCGACCTTCTGTTGCGCCTGCTCGAGCGCTTTGCACAACGACACCGGAGACTCTAGGATGAATCCCTCACGCTCCCTTCGTTCGTTGCTCCCCTTGGGTGCGTGTCAGTGCCTTCGCGCGGCCGGGCGCCACTGACATGAGTCACATCGTGTTCGACAAGGTCGGTCGCAGTTTCAGCCGTGGCGGCGAGACCTTCGAGGCGTTGCGCGACATCGACCTCGAGGTCTGCGACCGTGAGTTCGTCGCCGTCGTCGGACCCTCCGGCTGTGGCAAGACGACGCTGCTTCGCATGGTCGCCGGGCTCGAGTTCCCGAGCTGCGGCAGCGTTCGCGTCGACGAGCGCGAGATCACGGGGCCGGGCCCTGACCGCGCCGTGGTGTTCCAGGCCTTTGCGCTCTTTCCGTGGAAAACGGTGTCCGAGAACATCGCCTTCGGTTTGCGCTGCAAGGGCATTGCGGCACCGGAGCGCCAGGAACGCATCGCCCGCTACCTCGAGCTGATGGGTCTTTCGGGTTACGAGAAGGCGTATCCGCATCAACTTTCCGGCGGCATGCAGCAGCGTGTCGCCATCGCCCGAAGCTACGCGCTTGATCCAGACGTGCTGCTCATGGACGAACCCTTCGGTGCGCTCGATGCGCAAACACGGGTCGTCATGCAGGAAGAGCTCATCCGCCTGTCGCGTGCCAATCCACGCACGGTGCTGTTCATCACGCACGCCGTCGAGGAGGCGGTCTACCTCGCCGACCGCGTCGTCGTCATGAGCAGGCGGCCGGGATCGATCGCGGAGATCGTCGATGTGCGCGCCGTGCGCGAGCAGGAGGGTTGGGCGGGGCACGACCGCATCGAGGAGGTCATGGACCAGCCGTCCTTCGTGAAGTTGCGCAGCCACGTGTGGCGCTTGCTCCGCGATAGCGTGCCCGACCTGCGCAAGGCGGCATGATGGCGACAGAGACTTCCAAGGAGGTCGACGCTGTCGTCGTCGGCGCCGGCTTCGCCGGGCTCTACATGCTCCACCGACTGCGCGGGCTGGGGCTTTCGGCCCGGTGTTTCGAAGCGGGGGGCGACGTCGGCGGCACGTGGTACTGGAACCGCTATCCGGGCGCCCGCTGCGACATCGAAAGCCTGGAGTATTCGTACTCCTTCGACGACGACCTGCAGCAGGAGTGGCGCTGGTCCGAGCGCTATTCGGCGCAACCGGAGATCCTTCGCTACATCCACCACGTCGCCGAGCGCTTCGATCTGCGCCGCTTCGTCCAGCTGAACACGCGCGTCGTATCGGCCGACTACGACGAGCGCGAGGGGCGCTGGGTCGTCGCCACCGATGACGGCGAGGTCACCACCGCGCGCTTCTGCATCATGGCAACAGGCTGCCTTTCGAGCGCGCGGGTGCCATCCCTGGAAGGCGCTGCCGACTTCGGCGGCCGGCAATTGCATACCGGCCAGTGGCCGCACGAGCCGGTCGACTTCACCGGCAAGCGGGTCGGCGTGATCGGCACCGGCTCGTCTGGCATCCAGGTGATCACGGCAGTCGCCAGCGTCGCTGCCGAGCTGTTCGTTTTCCAGCGAACGCCGGGGTTCACGATTCCCTCCAAGAACGCACCACTGGACGAGCGCGTCGAGCACGAGGTCAAGTCCGACTACGGGGCGCTGCGCCGCAAGGCGCGCGAGTCGGCGTCGGGCAACGCGGCATATCCGGTCCCGACCCAGTCCGCTTTCGACGTCGACGACCGGGAACGAGAGCGGATCTACGAACGGCACTGGCAGGCCGGTCGCGTCAGCATCGGGCGCGCCTTCACCGACCTGCTCACCGACCTGAGCGCCAACGACACCGCCGCGCAGTTCGTGCGCGACAAGATCGCAGCGACGGTACGGGACGACCGCGTCGCCGCCGCACTGCTGCCATCGCATCCGATCGGGACCAAGCGTGTCTGCCTGGACAACGGCTACTACGAGACTTTCAATCGACCCGACGTGACTCTTGTCGATCTGCGCCACGAGCCGATCGAACGCATCACCGCGCGCGGCATTCGCACGACCCTGCGTGAGATCGCACTCGACGCCGTCATCTATGCGACCGGCTACGACGCCATGACCGGTGCCCTCGATGCCATCGATATCCACGGGCGAGGTGGTTCGACGCTGCGCGAAAAATGGGTGGGCGGACCACGCACGCTGCTTGGCGTACAAAGCGCCGGATTCCCGAATCTTTTCTTCATCACCGGTCCCGGCAGCCCGTCGGTCTTGAGCAACGTGATCGTCTGCATCGAGCAGCACGTCGACTGGATCGCGGCGGCATTGAGACATCTCGCCCAGCGTGGCCTGAATTGGATGGAGCCGACGTCGGGCGCAGAAGACGCATGGGTGACGCATGTCAACGAGGTCGCAAGCCAGACTCTGTTCCCGTCGGCCGCTTCTTGGTACATGGGCGCGAACGTGCCAGGCAAGGCGCGCGTCTTCATGCCGTACGTGGGAGGCGTGGGCGCGTTTCGCACCATCTGCGACCGTGTCGCCGCGAATGGCTACGAAGGCTTCGATGTCGGCATCAAGCCGACGCCGACGCCGACACTCCCGGCGGCCGGGAAAGCACGTTGACGTAGTCGTGGCGCGTGGTGTCGACGATCGAAGCGCGGTATTCCACCGGCCGATCGTTGAAGCTCAGCGCCGTGCGCCGCACCTCGATCACCGGCGCTCCGGCAGCGATGCCGAGTACACGTGCCGTGGCCCGATCGGCGGCCACGGCGCGGGCCCGCTCGAGCGCACGCAACACGGTGATGCCGAACTCGGCCTGGTAGAACTGGTACAGCGTGCCTGGCCGCTCGCGGACGCGCCGTTCGCTGAGGCCACGAAAGAGCAGTGAAGGCAACACGATGCGGTCGTGGATGACGGGCCGACCCTGCAGCTGCAGCACGTTCTCGATCTCGACGACACCGTCGCCGGGCCGCAGTTGCAGTGCCTGTGCGGCGTCGTCGTCGGCGCGGCCGCGCTGGAACGAAAGCAGCGTCACGGCGGGCAGGTCGCGCAGGCCGTCGGTGCGCTCGACATGGAAAAACTGGAACATCAGGCGGCCGGCATCGTGGGTGGCGACGAAGGTGCCGCGACCCTGCCTGCGCACGACGATGTGTTCCGTGACGAGCTCGTCGACGGCCTTGCGCACGGTGCCCACGGAGACGCTGAAGGCCGCCGCCAGCTCCGGCTCGGCGGGCAGGGCGTCTCCGGGCGCGAAAGCGCCGGCGCCGACGGCGTCGAGCAGAGCCCGCTTGACGGCGCGGTAGAGCGGCATGCCGGCGCTCTCGGGCGCGATCGGGCGGAACTGCTTGGCTGCTGCGGGCCGGCTCATATGTCTCATTCTACGGCTGCCTGCGGACAGTCATCCGAGTCATCCATATGACGCGCTTGATCGGCACCTGTGGCGCGGAGTAGGATCGTGGCTCGATTCGATTTGCAAGGAGCCGCCGATGATTCATTTTGTTTTGCACGACGCGAAAGACACCGTCGCCGTGGTCGTCGTCGAAGGTGTCACCGAGGGCACGGCGATGACCGGCTGGATCATGGACGAAGACAAGATGATCGACGTCGCCGCCCGCCAGGACATCCCGATCGGCCACAAGGTGGCGCTGACCGACATGGCGCCTGGCGACACGGTCGTCAAGTACGGCATCGACATGGGCAAGGTCGTCGCGCCCATTCGCAAGGGCGAGCACGCCCATGTTCACAACATCAAGACGAAGCGGTGGTAGCCATGGCAGTCATCTCGAACAGCACT
>JAYTYH010000329.1:0-2477 GCA_043742485.1 Rhizobacter sp. | reverse complement strand
GGCGTGCCGGCCTTGGCCAGGACCGACATCGCGATCACCGGCACCAGAAAGCGGAAGCCGGCGCTGCGCGCGACCACGGCCTCGGTGACGCGGACGAGTCGCTGCACCGGCGGCAGCGGCAGGCGCACGTGGTCACGCACCCACTCGGCGCTGGCCAGGCCGGTGAGGCCGAGGAAGCGCACGAGCGCGTCGACGGCGACATCGGCGGCGGTGCGCTCCCAGTGCTGGCCGCACTCGAGCAGCAGCGCCCGCCGCGGGCTGGCCGGGTCGGCGAAGGCACCGCGCTCCATCATGCGCAGGCCGGCCGGGTGGCCGGTGTCGATGAGCAGGTCGCCGGGCACGCCGAGCTCGCGCGCGAAGGCGACGTTCTTCTCGACCGTGCCGCACACCATCAGCGGCCCGCACGGCTCGCTCATGCTGTGGATGTCGAGGAGCTGCTCGGCTGCGTCGACGAAGGGCCGCAGCTGGCGGGCCCGGCGCAGCTCGATCGAGTCACGCGGGCCGTCGAGCGTGGCATCGGCCCAGACGCGATTGAAGTCCTCGTCGATGCAGCGCGACGGGAACGGGTCGGCCGGGTCGAAGCGGGCGTAGGCCTCGACGTTCGCGAAGGCGAGCACGAGCTGCCCGTGCTGCGGCCGAAAGCCCAGGCCGAGCAGCCAGTCGAGCGCGATGGCGCCGCAGATCTCGTTGCCATGCGTCAACGCCTGGACCATGACGCACGGCCCGGGTCGGCCCGAATCGAAGGCATGGACCCAGTCGACGCCGGTGCCGCCTTCCTTCCAGCGGGAGAGGTCGGGCGCGAGCAGTTCGACGGGCGGCAGGTCGGTCATGGTGAGGGCGGTGTCGTGTTGGCCTGAGGCGCGTCCCGGCTCGCGTCAACCTACTTCGTGGCTGCTGATGCGGCCGGTGTCACCGGCCGCATCAGCAGCCCGGTCGTCGACACCTTCAGCTCGAGCTCGGCCGGCTGCACCACCGGCACGTAGGTCGCCGATCCGTATTCGGCGTCGAAGAACATGCCGAGCGGGATGCGCCGGCTCAGCGCCACGAGGTCGATCGCGGTCGGCGGCGCCAGCGAATAGATGGTGCGCCGCGCCGTCGCCTCTTGCTCGATGGTGCGGTAGCGGCCGGAGATGCGGTCGAGTTGGTAGGCGGTGCCGAGACCGAGCTGGTTGGCGAGCGGCGTCCACTTGACGATGTGAGCGTCGACGTAGATGTCGTCACCGGCGAGATCGAACTCCTCGCTGCGGCCGTCGGCGAAAGTCACCGTCGCCTGGTAGCGCTGCGGCCCGGTCGGCACGACCTTGATGCGCGCCGCCGTCGCCTCGTTCGTCAGCGCCTGCAGGCCCTGGACGCCGAGCGCGACGATGCCCAGCACGGCGCCGATGCCGAGCAGCAGCAGGGCCATCAGCGCCCGCACCGTGAAGCGGATCAGGCGGGCTCTCAGGAGGGCGCCGAAGGCCGAGACCGCGAACAGCAGGCCGGCGAGAAGAAGAACAGCGGCGATGGCGACGAACACGGCGGCCTCGATCGGTTCGGTGCTGGCTCGGCGCGGGCTACGGCTTCTTCGCCGGCGGCACGTAGGCGCAGACGTAGACGACGACGGCATCGCGGATGGTGCGCGGCGGCGCCACCGTGAACGGCAGTGCCGACTCGTCGTTCTTGTAGCTCGCCACCGGGTCGACGCCGCGGTCGTCGGCGTATTGCGTGCCTTCGGCCACCGCGTAGCTGCGGTTGTCGCAGTTGGCGATCTGGACCTGGCGCTCCATGCGGTACGACTTCTGCGGGTTGTCGGCCACCTCGGTCGCCTTCGACCAGCGCCATTCGAGCGATGCCCGCGCCTGCGTGCCGGTGCGGCGGATCGAATCCTTGTCGACGTAGACCTGGACCGCGCCGATGTCGCCGATCTTGACCATGTTGGCGGCCGACGCGACCAGCGGCGTGGCAGCCAGGGCGGCGGCGAGAACGAGCAGGTGATTTTTCATGGCGCGATCGGTCGGGTGGCGACGAGCGCGCACTCTAGCGCGGTGCCGCTCGGGCTCGTGTTCGAATGTGAACGCCTCGCCGCTCAGCCTTCGGCGGCGATGCGGCGCAGCGCTTCCTCGAAGACCTCGGGCGGCTGGCCGCCGGAGATGAGATGGCGGTCGTCGATCACCACCGCCGGCACCGAGCTGATGCCGAGCTGCTGCCAGTGCCGCTCGGCCGCCCGCACCTCGGCGCCGTATTCGCTCGACGCCAGCACCTCGGCGGCGCGGCCGGCGTCGAGGCCCGCTTCGGCGGCGGCGCGCTCGAGCACGCTGTGCGCGCCGGGGTTCTCGGAGCGCGTGTGATACGCGGCCAGCAGGGCGTGCTTGAGGGCGCGCTGCTTGTCGGCGGAGACGGTGCCGGCCCAGTGCAGCAGCCGGTGTGCGTCGAAGGTGTTCCACACCCGCGCGCGGTCGCCGAAGGTGAAGCCGACGTCGGCGCCGCGCTCGCGCAGG
>JAYTYH010000328.1:0-6989 GCA_043742485.1 Rhizobacter sp. | reverse complement strand
CGCCTGCTGCTCAAGCTGGCGGCGATCTTCGCCCTCGTGGGCGTCGTGCCGGGCGTGTTGATCTATACGGTCAGCTACCAGTTCGTATCGCGCTCGATCGAGAGCTGGTTCGACGTCAAGGTCGAGGGCGCGCTCGATGCCGGCCTCAACCTCGGTCGCCTCACCATCGACGCCATCGTCGGTGACCTCGCCACCAAGACGCGGCTCGCCGCCGAGCGACTCGGCGAGACCACCGCGGTGCCGGAACCACTCGCCCTCGAGCGGCTGCGCGAGCAGCTCTCGGCGCAGCAGATCGCCGTCGTCGGGAGTGCCGGGCAGACGCTGCTCATGACCGGCTCGACGAGCATGGAGCTGATGCCGGAGCGGCTGGCCGCATCGCTGCTGAAACAGGCGCGCACGCAGCGCGTCGTGAGCATCGCCGAGGGCCTCGACGAAGACGCCGCCGCCGCCGGCAGCGCCGCGCGCGTGCGCGCCGTGGCGCTGATCCCGAGCAGCAATTTCGCGCTCGGCGCTCAGGAGCGTTATCTGTCGGTGACACAGTCGATCGCGCCGGCACTGGCCGCCAATGCGCTGGCCGTGACGAGCGCCTACCGCGAATACCAGCAGCGCTCGCTGGCGCGCTCCGGCCTGCGCAAGATGTACATCGGCACCCTGACGCTGGCGCTCGTGCTCGCCGTCTTCAGCGCCCTGCTGCTCTCGGTCGCTCTCAGCAACCAGCTGGCGCAGCCGTTGCTGCTGCTCGCCGAAGGCGTCGACCAGGTCGCCCGCGGCGACTTCAGCTCGAAGGCGGTGTTCGCCTCGCGCGACGAGCTCGGCGGCCTGACGCGGTCGTTCGCGGAGATGACCGAGCAGCTCTCCGACGCACGCGAGCTCGTGCATCGCAGCGTCACGCAGGTCGAGGGTGCGCGCGCCAACCTGCAGACGATCCTCGACAACCTGACGGCCGGCGTCATCGTCTTCAACCGCGCCGGCGGCATCGACACCGTCAACCCCGGCGCGACGCGAATCCTGAAGCTGCCGCTATCGGCCTACAAAGGGCGGCGGCTCGATGAAGTGGTCGGCCTCGGCGCCTTCGCACAGGCCGTCTGGCAGCGATTCGAGCTGCACGCCGCCAGCCCCGAGGCCGGCGAGCGCGACCACTGGCAGGATTCGTTCGACCTGCAGACCGGCGGCAGCAACGGCAAGGAGCGCGACTCGATCACTCTGCTGGTGCGCGGCGCCGCCATGCCGCAAGGTGCGCGGCTGATGGTCTTCGACGACATCACCGAGCTCGTCTCAGCGCAGCGCATCGAGGCCTGGAGCGAGGTCGCGCGCCGGCTCGCCCACGAGATCAAGAACCCGCTGACGCCGATCCAGCTCTCGGCCGAGCGGCTCCAGCAAAAGCTCGGCGGCAAGCTCGAGGGCGCCGATGCCGCCATGCTCGAGCGCTCGGTCGGCACCATCGTCAACCAGGTGCAGGCGATGAAGACGCTCGTCAACGAGTTTCGCGACTACGCGCGGCTGCCCGCGTCGCAGCTCTCCGAGCTCGACCTCAACGGGCTCGTGCGCGAGGTGCTCGGCCTCTACGGCGCGGCAATCGAATCGGGCCGCCTGAAGACCGACCTTGGCAGCGATCTGCCGGCCATCGTCGGTGATGCGACGCAGCTGCGCCAGGTCATCCACAACCTGGTCCAGAACGCGCTCGATGCGGTGGCCGAGCGCGCCGACGGCCGCGTTCGCGTCTGCACCGAGGCCGCCCGCAACGACGCCGGCGCCGTGCGTGCGGTGCGCCTCGTCGTCGTCGACAATGGCCCGGGCTTTCCGGAAAAGGTGCTCAAGCGTGCATTCGAACCTTACGTGACGACGAAGAGCAAAGGCACCGGCCTCGGCCTGGCGGTGGTCAAGAAGATCGCCGACGAACACGGTGCGCGGGTGCGCATCGCCAACCTCGGCGGGCCCACGGAAGACGGCCCCGCCGAGGCCGTGCGCGGCGCGCAAGTTTCGCTATCATTTTCCAAACTCGCCCCGGTGCTGATCGCGGTGACGAACGCGGCCGCCGCCACCGCGCGGCTGCACTGAGAGCACATGGCCATCATTCTTGTCGTCGATGACGAACTGGGGATTCGGGCGTTGCTCTCGGAGATCCTCGCCGACGAAGGTCACACCGTCGAGGTCGCCGAGAACGCCGCCCAGGCGCGCGAGTGCCGCGAACGCATCCGCCCCGACCTCGTCCTGCTCGACATCTGGATGCCCGATGTCGACGGCATCACGCTGCTCAAGGAGTGGGGCTCGACGGCGCTGCTGACGATGCCGGTAATCATGATGAGCGGGCACGGCACCATCGATACCGCCGTCGAAGCGACGCGCTTCGGCGCCATGGCTTTTCTCGAAAAGCCGATCACGCTGCAGAAGCTTTTGCGTGCCGTCGAGCAGGGCTTGGCCAAGCCTTCGGCGCGCACGGTGTTGCCGACCACGGCCGTGCCCAGCGAGATCGGCCTCACGGTCGAGGCCGCCATGACCGGCGGCCAGATGGTGCAGCCGCAGACTCCGGCGATGCTCGGCCCGCAGTCGGAGCAGAGCTTCGACCTCGACCGGCCGCTGCGCGAAGCCCGCGATGCGTTCGAGAAGAGCTACTTCGAGTTCCACCTCGCGCAAGAGAACGGCAGCATGACGCGTGTGGCCGAGAAGACCGGCCTCGAGCGAACCCATCTTTACCGCAAGCTCAAGCAGCTCGGCGTAGATCTCTCGCGCAACAAGCGCGGTGCGCTTTAGCGCCCGGCCGCCGCGCACCACCTGGCCGATATAATCGGCGGCGCACGGCCAAGTAGCTCAGTCGGTAGAGCAGCGGATTGAAAATCCGCGTGTCGGTGGTTCGATTCCGCCCTTGGCCACCAGACTTCTGCCGCCGGCGCAGGCCAGGCCGGGCATGACGACGACCTCGAAGGCGATGGCGCACTCGTAGCTGTAGATTGCGTTCGCGCTGTCGAGGCGTCGTCGGCATGAAGGAGACGACGCACACCGGCGCGGCACCGGTGGAGGCGTTCCTAACCGGCGTTCAGCCGCCGCCGCCGTCGGCTTCGGCGGTGCCGCGCGGCGCGGCCATGGAGCAGGTCAGCTGGCGTTCGTCACAGCCCACGGGGTAGACCTTGCGCGCGATCTCGCTGCCCTGGATGTCGCGTTGCGACGAGAAGATGCGCTTCAGCACTTTCTTCTTTTGCCCGGTCATCCGTCCGCTGACGAAGTAGTTGTGGCCGAGCAGGTCGGTCGACGAACCCGTGAAGTCGATGTAGCGCGTGCTCGGTGTCTCGAGCAGGTCGGTGCCCGGAACGGCGCCGAGCTTGAGCTGGCCGTTGTCGGCGATGCGGGCGCCGGCGAGGACGGTGTCGGCGTTGTTGAAGGTGACGAAGACCTGGCCGGCGCAGGCGACCTTGCCCAGCCATTCGCGGTGGCCCGCGGCATCGGCGCAGGCGGCCAGCAGCGCCACGTTGTGCGCTTCACCGAGCGACTCGTCGACACCGGCGATGGCCAGCGTGTTCTGCAGGAAGAAGTTGCCGAGGCTGTGCACCGCCAGGCTGTAGGGCTGGCGATCCGCATCGAGACGGGCGGCGCCGACCAGGCGGAGAAAGCGGGCCAGGGCGTCGATCGAGTTCTTCGCGTTGACCTGCGCCTGGTGGTACCGGCGCACGATGTCCTGAATGCCGCCACTGGTACGGTTCTGCGGGATGACGACGGCGAGGCTGTCGGGGTCGCCGCTGCTGTCGAACATGGTGCCGACACCGAGCGTGCCGTCTGGCAGGCAGCCTTCCGAAGGCCACGAGAAGCCGACCACCTCGACGTCGAAGAGCGAGTCGAAAAGGGCGCAGCGCTCGAAGCACGAGTCGGGCGTGTTGTTGTTGCCGTGCAGGTAGACGAGGACCGGGCGCGGACCCGCGAATACGGCCATCAGCGCCACGATGGCATCGGCTTCGCTGGCGTCGACGTGGAGGTCGCCGACCTGCCAGGTGCCGCCGCTACCAGTGCTGAGCTGCGCGAAGCCGAGGGCTTCGGCGGCGGGCAGGTAGCGCGTCGTAAACGCCGACGCGTCGCTCCGTTTCTCGAGCTCGCGGTTCGTGAAGGCGAGCACAGCCGCGCTCAGCGCCGCGGCGGGTGCGTCGGCGAGGTTTCGTCACCGGGAGCCTTTTCCGGCGACCCGAAGTGGCGCGTCACCAGTGCTTCCGGAAGCACCGACCAGTCGCTGTCACGGACCTCGCCACCGCATACGACCAGCATCGCCAGGTACTCCGGCGAGAACTCGTCGTCGCCGGTGTGCTCCGGGCTTCTGCGGTCTTCGGTATTGGGCATGGTCGACCTCGGTTCGATCTTAGATTTTGATCCTCGCCGAGCTTCTTGACGTAGGACGAACACCTTGCCGGGCGTACGCGCCCGCACGCCAGTCAGGGCGTGGTCGTGCGCCCGCCGGCGGCCTCGAAGTGCGAGAGGCTGATCTCGCCGACGCTGAGCTGGCCGCTGGCGCGAAACGCATTCGCTGTGCCGCGTGCAAGCCGCGCCGCCATCGTTTCCGGCACGTTGCGGTATGTCGGCGCAATGCTGTTGATGGCGATCCAGACCGACGACGCGCTCGAGCGCTCGGCCAGACCCACCGCCATCCGCGATCGCAGATCGGCCAGGGAGGCCGACGACCAGTTGCGGACCATCGCCTCGAAATCGGCGAGGGCCCGTCGCAATTGGTCGATGGGCACTTCGTCGACAGCGCGAACGCCCACCTGCGAGAACTTGCGCTCGAAGCGGGCCAGGTGCACGAAGACGCGGCCGTCGGCGGCATGGCCAGCGAGCTCGACACGCAACTCGTCGCGCATCACGCGCATGGCGCTTCCGGAAATCAGCGGCGCGCGTGCGGCTGGAATCGACGGTGCAGCATGGGCGTCGGCCGCGGCGCGAGCGGCGAGAAGGCGAACCCGGCGTTCGCGGTCCAGGCTGATGCGCAGCGCCGGCCTGCAGAGATAGAGCGGTACCGTCAGAACGGCGGTGAAGAAGCGCGCGAGGAAACCCATTGAAGCGGCAGGCAGAGGCACGATTCCGGCATATCGGCCGGCCGCGCGCCTCCGCGAGCGCCGTTACTCCCGCTTACGACCGCGGTGGACTCAGGCGGCGAGTGCCGACGCGGCTGCAGCGGCCAGGCACTTGTTGCACTTGCCGAGGCCCGGCAGCCGGGCGTCGGGCTTGCCGTCGCCGGTCTTGAAATTGGCTTGGCAACGACGGCAGACGTACATCTTCGAGCTCGACATCATCGGCTTGACGCCAGGCTCACCGCTCGGCCGGGCCGCCACGTACTCGGCCTGCGTTTGACGCAGTTTGAGTGACACGCCGGCGTTCGCAGGCGTGGGGATGGCGGCAGGTGCGGGTGCTGCAGGCGTTTTGGACGCGGAAACGGGGCGACGGGTTGCCATGGCGATCCTGAAGAGATGAACCGGATGGCGCCGGGAGGGCGTGCCACCGCAAGGGGCACTATTGTCCCAGCAAACCCACACCCTCGTGTGAAGGGTTTGCCTTGTCCCTCCGGCGCGGGCTCGCCATCGGCAGCGAGCGCTCGCTCAGCGACCGTCGACAGCGCCGTTGCGCTCCAGATCGATGCCGCTCGCAGCAATCGTGACGATGCCCGGCTGCGCGGCCTTCAGCTCGGCGCCGAACACCGCGGCTTCGCCGGCGACAACGACCACGCGCCGGCTGGCGCCGCCGATATGCGCCGCGGCATAGGCCTGGATTTCGCTGGCGTCGACGGCGCCAAGCGTGGCGATGCGGGTGTTGAGTTCAGCCGGGGAGCGGTTCATGACGACGAGGCCGCGGATGGCGCTTGCCAGGCCCTGCGTCGTCTCGAGATTGCGGCTGAGGTTGCCGATCAGCGTTGCCTTGCGGGCCGCGAGCTCGTCGGCACCGACCGGCGCGGCGACGAGGCCGTCGAGCTCGGCCTGGGCCAGCCGCAGCACTTCGGCCGCCGACTCGTTCTTGGTCTGCACGACGACGCGCAGGAGCGCGGCGTCGCGTCGCGGCTCCATGCCGCTCGAGGCGCCGTAACTGAGGCCGCGCTTGATGCGGATCTCCTGGCCGAGGCGTGATGAATAACCGCCGCCGAGAACGCCGTTCAGCACCGCTGCGACGGCGGTTTCCTGGCTGCTCCGCGGTGGCATGACGAGCGCCACGACGACGGCGGCCTGACCCGACTTGGCCATGTCGACGATGGCGGCGGTGGGCGTCGACGCCAAAATCGGGACTGCGGTCGTGGCCACGGCCGGTGCTTGCGCATCGGCCGGCGCTTTCCAGGCGCCGAAGTGCGTGCGTGCCAGTGCGAGGCCGGTGGCGGCGTCGATGTCGCCGGCCAGGATCAGCACGGCGTTGTCGGGCCTGAAGGTCTGCCGATGCAGGGCGACGAGGTCACCGCGCACGATGCGCGGCAGCGACTGCGGCGTGCCCCCGGCCGGATGACCGTAGGCGCCGCTGCCGTAGGCGAGCCGCTCGGCGACGATGCCGGCGAGCACACCGGGGCTGGCGTAGGCGACCTTGAGGCCGTCGAGTGTCTGCGTGCGCAGGCGATCGAGCTCCTCGGTAGCGAACACCGGCTCGATCGCCACCTCGGCGACGAGGCCGAGGGCAGCGCCGAGGCGCGGCGTCGTCACCGTGATGGAGACGGTCGACTGGTTCCAACCGGCGCCGCTGTCGAGCGAGCCGCCGAGCGCTTCGGCTGCCGCCGCGATTTGCGGCGCGCTGCGGTGGCGCGTGCCCTGCGTCAACAGCGCTGCGCTCATCGACGCCAGGCCGGCCAGCTGCGGCGGATCGGCCTCGGCGCCCGACAGCGCCACCAGCGACGCCGTCACCAGCGGAACGCCTTCGCGTCGCGCCACGACGACGCGCAGGCCGTTGGCCAGGCGGGCCTCGCTCGGCGTCGCGATGGCGACCGGCCGCGGTGCAGCCGGCGGCGGCGGCGTCGGGAAAGGCTGAGCCGCGGCAGCGAACGT
>JAYTYH010000327.1:0-5043 GCA_043742485.1 Rhizobacter sp. | reverse complement strand
CTTCTTTCCGGTACGGGTGTTCAGCCGGTACAGGTCCTCGGTTTGGGCGTCACGTTCGTTCGCCGCGGCAATGACCTCGTCTTCGCTGCCGGGAATTCGCCGGGCGAACTCGATCTGTCGGCAGACAAAGCGGGTTTCTGCCCGGCAGCTCTCGAACGTTGACGAAAGCATTTTCGGCTCGCTGCCGTCGGCATTGATGGCAAACATGCCACCGCCTCGGCCCTCCGCCAGTCCCTTCTTCGAGTCGTAGAGAGAAAGGACCAGTCGTAAATTGCTGATCCAGGCGTACGACCCAACGTCGTAGGTCTTGAAGCCAGTGATGCGGGTCAGCTTCGCTGCCTTCAGGTCGCCCACCGTCAGGTTGAAGCGACCTTCGAATTCCTGCAGGGCGGCAAAGCGTTCGCCGTCGGGTGAGAACTGAACCGACGCGTATTTGGGTCGCTTGGCGAAGTCGGAGGCTGGGATCAGGTCAGCCGCAGCGGCGTACTGCGAGGCGGCGCAACCCAGAACGATGGACGCTAGGAGGGCAAAACGAAACATCATCGATCGGCTCCTTTATTGCAATAGGCTATCAACAAACAAAAAGGCCGCGCTCTCGCGCGGCCTGATGAGGGTTTCGAAACTTACCAGAAGGTGTACTTCGCACTGACTTGGAAATAGCGGCCCAAGTCGTTGTGGAAGGTCGAATTGAACAGCGTGTAGCGGGTGTCAAGGCGCGAGTCGATCGGCGGCTGGCGGTTGTCAAGATTGATGACCGTCAGGCCCAGCGCCAGATTTTTGAAGCCGGTGTAGCCGACGTACAGATCGGTCGTGAGGAACGAGCCGACCGTGCAGAGCGAGCCTTCATTCGCCGTCCCGGTGTACGGGCAGGAAAGGTCGGCCGGCGTGTAGGCGCGCAGGTACTTGCCTGTGTAGTTGAAAGTCAAACTCGACTTCCAGGGGCCGCGATCAAGGCTGACACTGGCGCCGACGCGATCTGTCGGCTGGGTGTAGGTACCCGCATAGTCCACCTCAGGCGCGCCCGCCACGTTGGCCACGTAGTAGTGCGGCAAACGGTTGTACGTGAGGGTCGCGCCGATCTTGCCGATCTCACCGACGTTGACCGACCCCTTGACGTCGATGTCGTAACCCCAGACCCGAGTCGAGCCGAGGTTCGTGTAGTTGAGATTCAGCGACTTGATGGTTCCGTCCGGATTGCGAACGACAAAGCCAGGATAGTTGGCCTCATTGGCGAGCAAATAGTCGGGGTCGATCGAGGAAATCTCGTTACTTCGTTTGATGCGGTAATAGTCGAAGGCGATCGACAGGTTGTCGAGCGGCTCGAAGATCAGGCCGGCGGTCAGGCTCTTCGACTTTTCTGGTTTCAGGTTCGGGTTCGAGCCGGAGAAGGCCTCGATCGACAGGTCGCAGTTTGGGTTGGGCGGCACGACCACGGCGTTCGGATCCGGGCACAGGCGCGGATCGCGAATACCGTTGTAGAACCCGCGCGATGGCGATTGCGACAGCTCGGTGATCGCTGGTGCGCGGAAGCCCGTGGCATACGTGCCGCGAAGCGCCAAGTTCGGCAGGATCTTCCACTTCAGCCCTGCCTTCGGGTTGGTCGTCGAGCCGAAGTCGCTGTAGTGGTCGTAGCGGCCCGCGAGCGACGCCTCGAGGTTCTTGAAGATCGGGATGGACAGCTCGGCATAACCGGCAGTCACGGTCCGGCCTCCTTCAGATGACGCGGAGCCAAGCACGCTCAGCGCTCCCGAAGCCGTCAGCGCATCAGGAACGCTTCTGTATTTCTCGTGGCGAACTTCGGCGCCGACGGCCAGCGCGACCGATCCCGACGGCAGCGCGAAGATGTCGCGCGTGCCGCGCATGTCGATGCCTTCCGTCGTCGTCGTGCCTTTGTCCTTCAGGCTGGGATAGAGGCGGCCGAGCAAACCCTGGTCGTTGGCGGAAGGATTACCAAAGATGAATGTGGGTCGCGCATTTCCGTTTGCGTCGAGCACCTCGTTCAGAAGGACAGAGTCGTTGATCAGGCCCGTCGTGTTGATCCGGGTGCTGGAGTGCGAATACAGCAGAGCGGATTCGACGTCCCAGCCGTAGAGGTCGGGATTGCGAACTCCGACGACCGCCCGCTGCGTGTCGCTCTCGGCAGTCGTGATGTGTGGCACATCGGCGAATCGGTAACGCAGCGCGACGGTCGCGTTGGTCGGATTCTGCGGGTGGCCTACTGGCAATGGAATGTAGTTTTGTGCCAATGTTCCGGTGCTGGCCGGGCCGTAGGTGCCGGAGCTGTAGCTCGGGCTTTCCTGCTTGAACTTGGTGCGCCCGAAGGTCGCGTCGCCGAAGAGTTCGAAACCGCGACCGAGCGCCGCCGTGCCAGCCAGGGTGACCGAGTCGCGCTTCGAGTCGGCGATGACGTCCTGGTGATCGGTGCCGGCGTAGTAGCAGCGGTTGTTGACCGCAGCGCCTGTTTCCTGGATCGGCGTGCAGTTCACGGTGCCCACGAAGGCGCCGCCGGAAGCGCCGGTTGCGGTGTAGAGATTGCCAGCGTAGCTCGAGCGCAGGTCTCTGAGACCGAAGCGGCGCAGGTCGGCCGTCTGGGTGCGGTCGCGCTGGTTCGCCTTGACCGGATCCTGGTCGATGTGCGAGTAATTGACGAAGAAGTTGTAGCCGTCGCTGGCGAGCGAGCCCTTGCCGTAGGTGATCGAGCCGCGCTTCGCATCGGCGTCGCCGTGCGTGGAGCGGCCGAACGTGCCCGATGCCTGCAGACCGTTGAAGTCCTTGCGCAGGATGACGTTGACGACGCCGCCGATGGCGTCGGAGCCGTAGATGGCCGAGGCGCCGTCGAGCAGCACTTCAATACGTTCGACGACGTCGACCGGGATCTGGTTGACGTCGACAAACGTGGTCTGGCCACCCGAGGCGAAGCCGAACGGCGACACGCGGCGGCCGTTGATGAGAACCAACGTGGCCTGTGCGCCGAGGCCGCGCAGCGAGACGCCACCGGCGCCCGGCGTGAAGCTGGCGACGGCGTTCTCGTCGAACGAGCCGGCGTTCGCGGCCGGCGTGCGCTTGAGCACTTCAGTGACCGAGAACGCACCGGAGCGCTCGATCTGCTCGCGGGTGATGACCTGCACAGGCGACGGGGTTTCGGTGTCAATCCGCTTGATCCGCGAGCCCGTGACCTCGACGCGCTCCAGCGTGGAGCCAGAGGGCGATTGCTGAACGGCAGGTGGTTGTGGCTGAGCCGCCACGCCGGCAGCGAAGCCGCTCGCGCAAAGAGCCATGACGGCCCGTGAAATCTGATGTTGCCGAAACATGGTTTCCCTCGATGGACAGTAGTTGGCGACGCTGCGCCGAAACGATCTCGCCCGCTTTTTCAGGGGCTTAGGTCTTACATGAGCCCGGACGCACAGGCGTGCGCGCCGGAGTCGAGAGAACATCTTCGCCATCGCCGCAAATACGGTCACTACGGGGAGACTCAGCTTGGCAACCCGGCGGCAACGGTGTAGCTGTTTTGCAATGACGAGACATTCTGGAAACGCTCGCGTGCAAGACGCAGGCCAGCCATGTCCGGGCGGACGCCCCGAGTCAGTCGGCGACGCGATCGACCGAGAAATGGGCGCCGTCGTACTGGCCCAGCGTTTCGACGAGGTAAGGCAGGACCTTGGCCAGCGGCCCGTGCAGCGAGTGCGGCGGGTTGAGGATGAACATGCCGCTGCCGGCGAGGCCGAAGCCCTGGGCGTCGGGTTGCTGCACCGTCAGCCGGGCATGCAGCCAAGCGCCTGGCGCCAATGCCTGCAACCGGCGCGGCAACTCGGCGGCCTCCACCTTGGTGACCTGCGGGTACCAGACCATGTAGACGCCCTCGGCGAAGCGCGTCAGCGCGTCGCGCAGCGTCGCCACCACCTTCGGATAGTCGCCATTGCCTTCGTAGCTCGGGTCGATCAGCACCGCGGCGCGGCGCGACGGCGGCGGGATCTGCGATTTCAGGCCGACGAAGCCGTCGCCGTCGTAGGTCGTCGCCTGGCGGTCGCCGGCCAGCGTCGCGCGGAGGATCTTCTGCTCGGTCGGGTGCAGTTCGAAGCCGCGCAACTGGTCTTGCGGACGCAGCATCATCTGCGCGATCGCCGGCGAGCCGGGGTACTGCGACAGCATGCCGTCGGGGTTGAAGCGGCGCACGAGGGCGACGTAGTCGGCCACCGGCGCGGGCAGGTCGTCGCGCGTCCACAGGCGACCGATGCCTTGCTCGAATTCGCCCTTCTTTTGAGCGTAGTGGCCTTCGAGCGAGTAGCCGCCGGCACCAGCGTGGGTGTCGACGTAGCGGTAAGGCTTCGGCTTCAGATTCATGTGCGCCAGCACCAGCATCAGGACGACGTGCTTGAGCACATCGGCATGGTTGCCGGCGTTAAAGGCGTGGCGGTAGGCCAGCATCAGTCGAGGCCCCCGAAGATGGCCGGGCTCACAACCGCTCGCGGCTCGTGCGCGCCCGGAACAGCTCGGTGATGCCGACCTCGCGTGGCCCGGGCTCGACGCTGAAGCTCTCGCCGGCGACCAGAGTGCCTGGCTCGCGCACCGCCAGATAAGCACCGCACCAGGCGCTCTGCGCCATCAGCCTGGCGGCGTGCTTGAAGCCCATCGCGGCGTTGAACTTGAAGCACGGCGTGCGCGGTTCGCTGACGGCCAGCACGCAGCCCGGAAAGCGCAGCAGGTCGCCGATCCAGAGGTCTTTTTCGAGCACGCCTTCGAGCGTCAGGTTCTCGCCGATCGAGCCCGGCGGCAAAGGCTCGTCCCAGAGCGACAGGCCGGCCTGCGAGCGCACGGTCTGCCAGAAGGCGTAGTGCTCGCTCGGGTAGGCGTAGATGGCCTTGCTCGGGCCGCCGTGCACCGAGAGATCGGCCTGCTCGTCGCCCTCGAGGCCGAGCGGCAGCACGGCCAGCGCCCCTTCGACCGGGCGCTTGGCGATGGCCGTCATGACGCGGCGGCCGTTGATGTTCACCGGCGCAGCGCGGGCGACGTTGAGGCTGAGCAAGCGCTTCATCGGTCATCCCG
>JAYTYH010000326.1:0-2714 GCA_043742485.1 Rhizobacter sp. | reverse complement strand
GGCGCGCTGATCGGCGGTTTGTTTCTCGGCTTTGCCGAAGTGATGTCGGTGGCCTACGTCGGCTCGACGATGCGCGACGCCGTCGCCTTCGGCCTGCTCTTCCTGGTTCTGCTGGTGCGGCCGCAAGGCATCTTCGGCAAGCTGCTCGAGAGGAAGGCCTGAGCGCGAGTTAGCGCCGGGCAACGCGATGGAGTGGTTCGACACCTTCTGGTCGGTCTACAGCAACCTGGTGCTGACGGTCGGCATCAACGCCCTGCTCGCGCTCTCGATCTGGCTGACGCTCTCGTGCGGCCTGCTGGCGATGGCCAACGCGGCGTTCATGGGCATCGGCGCCTACACCGCGTCGTTGCTGACGATCCATGCCGGAGTGCCGTTCCCGGTCGCGCTCGCCGGCGGCATCGCGGCGCCGGCCCTGGTGGCGCTCGTCATCGGCGCGCCGACGCTGCGCCTCTCAGGCGTGTATCTCGCGATGGCAACGCTCGGCTTCGGCGAGGTCGTGCGCGTGCTCATCCTCAACGCCGACTCGCTCACCGGCGGCGCCCTCGGCCTCAACGCCATCCCGCAGCTCACCGCGTGGTGGCACGTGGTGCTCGCCCTCGTCGTCGTGCTGCTGATCCTGTGGCGACTGCGGCGGTCGCGCGTCGGCCGCGCCTTCGAGGCCATCAAGGAAGACGACGTCGCCGCCTCGCTGATGGGCATCGGCGTGCTCGCCCACAAGATGCTGGCCTTCGTGCTCGGCGCCGGCATCGCCGGCCTGGCCGGCGCGCTCAACGCCCACCTGACCTTCTTCATCGGCCCGGGCGAGTACGGATTCGACCGCGGCGTCGACATCCTGACCATGGCGATCCTCGGCGGCACCGGCAGCCTCACCGGCCCGGTGCTGGGCGCGCTCATCATCACGCTGCTGCCCGAGTTGCTGCGCGGATTTCGTGACTTCCGGACCATGCTCAACGGCGCCATCCTCGTCGTCATCGTGCTGTTCCTGCCCAAGGGCATCTGGGACCCGGCGCGGATTCGCGGCTGGCTCAGGCGGGCGCCCTCGGACCGTCTCGCGCAGGCCCGCTGATGCTCACGCTCGAAGGCGTCTCGAAGCGCTTCGGTGGTCTTTCGGTCCTCGAAGACGTCGGCTTCACCGTGCCCGCCGGCTGCGTCTTCGGCCTGATCGGGCCGAACGGCGCCGGCAAGACCACGGTGTTCAACCTCGTCACCGGCCTGCTGGCTCCGACCGGCGGCGGCATCACGCTCGGCGGCGCAAGCCTGGTCGGCCTGAAGCCGCACCGCATCACGCGGCTCGGCATCGCACGCACGTTCCAGAACATCCGCGTCTTCAAGGAGATGACGCTGCTCGAGAACGTCGTCGTCGGCATGCACGCCCATCTCGACTACGGCACCGCCGCCCTGCTGTTCGCGCTGCCGCGCTTTCGCGCCGAGGAAGCGCGCGCGAAGGAGCGGGCGCGCGAGCTGCTGTCATGGGTCGGCCTCGACGGCCAGGCCGCCGACATCGCCGACAACCTCTCTTACGGAGACCAGCGCAAGCTCGAGCTGGCGCGGGCGCTCGCCACCGACCCGAAGTTGCTGCTGCTCGACGAGCCGGTCGCCGGCATGAACACCGGCGAGAAGCGCGAGCTCATGACCGAGATCGAGCGCATCGCGGCGCGCGGCTTCACGATCTTCATGATCGAGCACGACATGCGCTTCGTGATGGGCCTGTGCGCGCGCATCGCGGTGCTCAACTTCGGCCGCATCATCGCCGAGGGTTCGCCGGAACAGATCCGCAACGACCCGGCCGTGATCGAGGCCTACCTGGGCCGCGAGGAATGAGCGGCGCCCTGCTCGAAGTGCGCGGCCTGGCGGTCAGCTACGGTCACATCGAGGCCGTGCAGGGCATCGACTTCGAAGTCATGCCGGGCGAGATCCGCACCCTGGTCGGTGCCAACGGCGCCGGCAAGTCGACGACGCTGCTGGCGCTGTCGGGCCTGGTGCGGCCGCGGGCCGGCAGCATCCGCTTCGACGGCGAAGACATCACCTCGGCGAAGACGCACCGCATCGTCGAGCGCGGCCTCGTGCAGGTGGCCGAGGGCCGCGCCATCCTGACGACGCTGACCGTGCGCGAGAACCTCGAGCTCGGCGCCTATCGCCGCCGCGACCGCGCCGCCGTCGCCGGCGATCTCGAGCGCGTGCTCGCGCTGTTCCCGCGGCTCGGCGAGCGCATCGACGCCGTCGCCGGCAATCTCTCGGGCGGCGAGCAGCAGATGCTCGCCATCGGCCGCGCCCTGCTCGCACGGCCGCGCCTGCTGCTGCTCGACGAGCCGTCGATGGGGCTGGCGCCGCTGGTGGTGCGGGACATCTTCCGCACGCTGCGGACCATCCATGCCGAAGGACTGGCGATCTTCCTGGTCGAGCAGAACGTGCGACAGGCGCTGAAGATCGCGAGCCACGGCTACGTGATCGAGAACGGCCGGATCGTTCTCGAAGGTCCGAGCGCGCAACTTCTCGACGACCCGAAGGTCACCGCCGCCTATCTCGGCGGCTGACAAAGCGCGGCCTTCGGGCCGCGACACTCAGGCGATCGCCTGTTCTTTCCTCAACTTGGTGACGATGGCCTTGCCGGTCATGGCGAAGCTTTTGTTGTCCTTGGCCCAGAGGTCGAACTGCTTTTCCCACGCAGCCGGCGGGCCGTTGAGGATCTTCGTCATGCGCCCGGTGTCGCCCGT
>JAYTYH010000325.1:0-9402 GCA_043742485.1 Rhizobacter sp. | reverse complement strand
GGCGCCGTCGTCGCGCCCGGCCTCGTCGACCTCGCGGCGCGGCTCGGCGAGCCCGGCCACGAGCACGCCGGCCTGCTCGAATCGGAGCTCGCGGCAGCGGTCGCCGGCGGCGTGACGAGCCTGGTCTGCCCGCCCGACACCGACCCGGTGCTCGACGAGCCTGGCCTCGTCGAGATGCTGAAGTTCCGCGCCCGCAATCTCGACCTGGCGCGCCTCTACCCGCTCGGGGCCCTGACGCGCGGCCTCGCCGGCGAGGCGCTGACCGAGATGGCCGAGCTGACCGAGGCTGGCTGCGTCGGCTTCTCGCAGGCCGACGTCGCCGTCAAGGACACGCTTGTGCTACATCGGGCGCTGCAATACGCGGCCACCTTCGGCTACGCGGTCTGGCTGCGCCCGAACGACGCCTGGCTCGGCGTCGGCGTCGCCGCCAAGGGGCCGCTGGCAACGCGGATGGGACTCTCGGGCGTGCCGGTGCTGGCCGAGACGATCGCGCTGGCGACGATCTTCGAGCTGGTGCGCGACACCGGTGCCCACGTCCACATCTGCCGCCTGAGCAGCGCCGCTGGCGTCGAGCTGGTGCGCCGCGCCAAGGCAGAGAGGTTGCCGGTGACCTGCGACGCCAGCATCCATCAGCTGCACCTCATCGACGTCGATGTCGGCTACTTCGATTCGGCGATGCGGCTGGTGCCGCCGCTGCGCCAGGGCCGCGACCGCGATGCCATTCGCGCCGGCTTGGCCGACGGCACCATCGACGCCCTCGTCAGCGACCACACGACCGTCGGCGAAGACGCCAAGCATCTGCCGTTCGCCGAAGCGCAGCCCGGCGCCACGGGCCTCGAGCTGCTGCTCGGCGCCACCCTCAAGTGGGGTGAGGCGAGCCGGCTCGGCTTGGCGCAAACGCTGGCCACGGTGACGAGCCGGCCGGCCGCGGTGCTGGCGGCCTCGTCGCCGATGGCGCCGCGCATCAGCGGCATCGTCGAGGGAGCGCCGGCCGACCTCTGCGTCTTCGCGCCCGACGCGTCGTGGCTGGTCGAGCCCGCCGCGCTCGCCAGTCGCAGCCGCCACACGCCGTTCGCCGGCTACGAGATGCCGGGCCGCGTGCTCTGCACCATCGTCGACGGCCGGGTCGCCTTCGACGCGTTGGCGTAGGCGGTCGCGCATGCGCTCCGGCATGCGCGCCGTCGGGCGCCTCGTGCGCTGCGTCGTGCACGGGCTGCACGGCGTCGCCATCGTCCTCTTCGTCTTTCCTTGGCTCGACGCGGCAGGGCGGCAGGCGCGCATCCGCTGGTGGTCGGCGAAGATGTTGGGCGCCATCGGCGTCGCGTTGCGCGTCGAGGGGCTCGCGCCAGAGGGCGGCTGTCTGCTCGTCGTCAACCACGTCTCGTGGCTCGACATCATGGCCGTGCACGCGGTGGCGCCGGGCGCCCGCTTCGTTTCCAAGTCCGACGTCAAAGGCTGGCCGCTGCTGTCGCGGCTGGTCGATTCGGCCGGCACGCTGTACCTCGAGCGCGAACGCAAGCGCGACGCGCTCCGCGTCGTCCACGCCATGGCCGATGCACTGCGCGCCGGCGACACGGTGGCGATCTTTCCGGAAGGCACGACCTCGACCGGCCATGGCCTGCTGCCGTTCCACGCCAACCTGTTGCAGGCCGCGATCGCGACGGCCACGCCGGTCCAGCCGGCGGCGCTGCGCTACGCCGATGCGCACGGCGCCGTCAGCGAGGCGGTGGAGTTCGTCGGCCGCACGACGCTGCTGCAGAGCCTCTGGCGCACCGCGGGGGGCGAAGGCGTGGCGGCGACGCTGTCGTTCCTGCCGCCGCGGCCCTCGGCCGGCCGGGAGCGCCGCGCTTTCGCCGAGCAGTTGCGCGCCGACATCGGCACCGCACTCGGGCTCGACGTCGAAGCGCCGTCGGCCGAGCGCTAGCCGGCGCGGCCCTGGCCGGCAACGGCGGCGGCGGCTTTCGCCGCTGCGGCTGCGTCGCCGAGGTAGAAGCTGCGGATCGGCTTCAGGTCGCCATCTAGCTCGTAGACGAGCGGAATGCCGTTCGGGATGTTGAGGCCGACGATGTCTGCGTCGGAGACGCCGTCGAGGTACTTGACGAGCGCTCGCATGCTGTTGCCGTGCGCCGAAACCAGCAATCGTTCGCCGCCGCGGATGGCCGGCGCCAGCGTCTCGTGCCAGAACGGCAGGACGCGGGCGACAGTGTCCTTCAGGCATTCGGTGAGCGGCACCTGGCCGGGCAGCAGCGCGGCATAGCGGAGGTCGCCGCGCTCCGTACGTGCATCGTCTTCGGCCAGCGGCGGCGGTGGCACGTCGTAGCTGCGTCGCCAGGCCAGCACCTGTGCCTCGCCGAACTCGAGCGCCGTCTCCGCCTTGTTGAGGCCTTGCAGCGCGCCGTAGTGGCGCTCGTTGAGGCGCCAGTCGTTGCGCACCGGCAGCCAGGTCCGATCCATCTGGTCGAGCGCGTGCCAGAGCGTCCAGGTGGCGCGCTTCAGGAGCGAGGTCCAGGCACGGTCGAACTCGTAGCCCTCGCTTTTCAGCAGGCGGCCCGCGGCCCGGGCCTGCTCGACGCCGGCTGGCGTCAGCTCGACGTCGGTCCAGCCGGTGAATCGGTTGTCGAGGTTCCACGTGGACTCGCCGTGGCGCAGGAGTACGAGCTTGTGCATCGCGAAATTCTATAATTCGCGTTTTGCCCTGGCGCCTCGTGCAGGCGTTGCCCCCATCTTGGACTTCGTTCTCCAGAACTGGTATCTCTTCGCCGTGGCGCTGGTCTCCGGCGGCTTGCTGGCGTGGCCCGCATTGGTCGAAGGCGCCTCGGGCGCCCGCGTTTCGGCGGCCGACGCGGTGCAGCTCATCAACCGCGAGAAAGCGGTGCTGATCGACGTCAGCGACGCGGCTGAATACGCGGCCGGCCATGCCGTCGGCGCCAAGAGCGTTCCCTTCGACACGATCGAGACCTCGCGCGACCTGCCGAAGAACAAGTCGCTGCCGCTGGTCGTCGTATGCGCCACCGGCTCGCGGGCGCCGCGTGCCGTCGCCGCGCTCAAAAAGCTCGGCTTCGCCAACGCCCACGTGCTCGCCGGCGGCCTCGGTGCCTGGCGCGCCGCCAACCTGCCGATCGAGAGAGCGTGATGCCGCCCGTCAAGATGTACAGCACCGGCGGCTGTCCATTCTGCGTTCGCGCCAAGGCGTTGCTGCGCCAGCGTGGCGTCGAATCCATCGACGAGATCCGGATCGACGAACGGCCGGCCGAGCGCTCCACCATGATCGACCTGACGCGCCGCTACACGGTGCCGCAGATCTTCATCGGCGACGTTCACGTCGGCGGCTGCGACGATCTCGTCGCCCTCGACCGCAGCGGTGGCCTCGAGCCGCTGCTGGCGGGCTCGTAATCACTTTCATCCCGGGAACCTGGCCATGGCCGACGAAGAAATCAACATCACGCCTCCGAGCGACGCTCCTCTGTTCCAGATCCAGCGCATGTACCTGAAGGACCTGTCGCTGGAGCAGCCGAATTCGCCGCAGATCCTGCTGGAGCAGGGTCAGCCGCAGGTCGAGATCAACCTGACGCTCGGGGCTGAAGTCATCGGCGATGCGATGTACGAAGTGACCGTGACGGCCACGGTCACGACGAAGATCAACGACAAGACCTTGTTCCTCGTCGAGGCCAAGCAGGGCGGCATCTTCGAGATCCGCAACATTCCCGAAGAGCAGCTCAAGCAGATCCTCGGCATCGCCTGCCCAGGCATCGTCTATCCGTATCTGCGTGCCATCGTCTCCGATGTGTGCACGCGCGCCGGCTTCCCGCCGGTGGTGCTCTCGGAAGTCAACTTCCAGGCGATGTACGAAGCGCAGCAGGCGCAGATCCTCGCCGGCGCACAGGCGCCTGCCGTGGCCACGAACGGCTCCGGCGCCACCGTCAACTAGGGCGCGACGCATGGCGTCTGCGCCATGAATGTCACCGTGCTCGGCGCGGGCGCCTGGGGCACGGCGATCGCGGTGCATGCCGCGGCGATGCACACGGTTCGGCTCTGGGCCCGCGACTCCGCGCAAGTCGCGGCGATGCGTTCGCTGCGCCGCAACGCGCGCTATCTCGCCGACGTCGCCCTGCCGCCGGCGCTGCAGATCAGCGCCGACTTCGAGGCGTCGCTGAAGCATGCCGCGGGCGGCGGCATCGTCGTCGTCGCCACGCCGATGGCCGGGCTCGACGCCGTGCTGCGCCGCCTGCCGGCCGGGCTCGACGCCAGCGTCGTCTGGCTCTGCAAGGGCTTCCAGGAAGGCACCGGCTGGCTCGGCCACGAGATCGCCCGCGTCGCTGCGCCATCGGCCCGCGTCGGCGTCGTCTCCGGACCGAGTTTCGCGATCGAGGTGGCGCGCGGCCAGCCGACGGCGCTGGTGGCGGCGAGCCACGACGCGCGGGTTCGTGACGATGCCGTCGCCGCCCTGCACGGCGGCCATCTGCGCGTCTATACGTCGAGCGATCCGGTCGGGGTCGAGGTCGGGGGTGCCGTCAAGAACGTGCTCGCCATCGCGACCGGCATCGCCGACGGCATGCGGCTCGGCCTCAACGCCCGCGCGGCGCTGGTCACGCGTGGGCTCGCCGAGATGACGCGCCTGGGCACGGCGCTCGGCGCCGAAGCGTCGACCTTCATGGGCCTGTCGGGCCTCGGCGATCTGGTGCTGACGACCACCGGGGAGCTCTCACGCAACCGCCGCGTCGGCTTGGCCCTGGCCGAGGGCCGGGCGCTGCCGGCCATCCTCGGCGATCTCGGCCACGTCGCCGAAGGCGTCGCCAGCGCGGCGATGGTGTTGCAGCGCGCCCATGCACGTGGCGTCGAGATGCCGATCGTCGACGCCGTCGTGCAGGTGCTGGAAGGCCGGCTCGCACCGGAGCAGGCGCTCGAGAATTTGATGCGACGCGATGCCCGGGCCGAGGGCACCGACGACGCCGCCGATCAGCCTGATCCGGCATAGCCGTTCTGCCGCCAGGCCTCGAAGACGGCGACGGCGACGGCGTTCGAGAGATTGAGGCTGCGCTGGCCCGGCCGCATCGGCAATCGCAGCGCGCGGTCGTCGCCGATGCCGCTCACGACCTCGTCGGGCAGGCCGGCCGATTCACTGCCGAAGACGAGCCAGTCGCCGGGCCCGAAAGCCGCGTCGGTCAGGCGGCGGGGGCCACGGGTCGTGAACGCGAACAGCCGGTCGTGCGCTGGCGCAGCTGCCGAGAGGAACGCCGGCCACGACGCGTAACGGGCGACGTCGACGTACTCGTGGTAGTCGAGCCCGGCGCGGCGCAGCAACGGGTCGGTCATCGCGAAGCCGAGCGGCTCGACGAGATGCAGACGGCAGCCGGTGTTGGCGGCGAGGCGGATGACGTTGCCTGTGTTCGGCGGGATCTCGGGCGCGACGAGAACGATGTTGAACACGAGTTCGTTGCCTTGGACGTCCGCTACACGCCGCCAGGCCGTGGCGTGCGGGCGAAGACCCAAACCTGCACGCTGGCCGCGCCGGCCTGCGCGAGCACGCGACTGATCTCGGCGACGGTGCTCGCCGTCGTCAGGACGTCGTCGACGACGGCAACGTGGCGGCCCGCGATCTCGCTGCGCCGCCGCGGCTCGACGGCGAAGGCGCCACGGACGTTGTCGGCGCGCTGCTCTGGCGGCAGGGCGAGCTGGTGCGGCGTCTCGCGTACGCGCAGCAGCAGGTGCGGATCGGCGGCGAGCCGAAGGCGCCGGGCGATCTGACGCGCGAGCTGCCAAGCCTGGTTGTAGCCGCGCTCGCGCAGGCGGGCGGCGCCGAGCGGCACCGGCAGCAGCAGCGTCGCCGGATCGACGTCCTGGCGCATCGCTTCGTCGGCGATGGCGGTCGCGAAGACGGCACCGAGGTCGAGGCCGTCGTGAAACTTGAAGTCGGCGATGAGCTGGTCCCACGGCGCGCCGTAGTCGACGCAGGCCAGGGCGGCATCGAACGGCGGTGGCGTTGCCTGGCAGGCGCCGCAGACCAGAGCCGCCGCGGGCGATGGCAACGCACAGCGGCGGCAACGCGGCACGACGGCGGCGAAGCGGCCGAGGCAGGCGGCACAGACACGGCCTCGGCCCCAGCCGCGGCAGATCGCGCACAGGCTGGGCCATCCGGATCGGGCCGGGCGCGGTGCGGGCATCGGCTCAATATACTGCCGCCCATGGCCGCTGACGATCGCAGCAACGACGATCGGGACCGCGCCGGCAAGTCGGCTCGTGCCCTCGACGAAGTCGCCGTCGGCCGGGCGTTGCGTCGAATCGCGAGCACGGCCAAGCCGCCGTGGCTGCACGAGGAAATCGCCCGCCGACTCGGCGAAAGGCTCGGACCCATGCGCATCGAGCCGAGTCGCATCCTCGACTGGTGGCCTGGCATCGGCGCTGGCGCACCGGTGCTGCGTGCGGCTTATCCGCGCGCCGTACGCGTCGCGGTCGAGCCGTCGGCCACGCGGATCGATGCAAGTGTGTCGACGGCGAAGACGCGGCCCTGGTGGTCGCTGTCGCGGGCCGGCCGGACGCCGGTGTTCGACGACGCGGCGAGCGACGCCGGGCTCGGTCACGCCCAGCTCGTCTGGGCCAACATGGCGCTGCACTTCGTCGCCGATCCGCCGGCGCTGTTCGCGCGCTGGCATGGTCTGCTCGACGTCGAGGGCCTCGTCGTCTTCTCGTGCCCCGGCCCTGGAACGCTGCGGGAGTTGCGTTCGCTCTACGCCGACTGCGGCTGGCCCGCGCCGACGCCCGGCTACATCGACATGCACGACCTCGGCGACATGCTCGTCCGCGCCGGATTCGCCGATCCTGTGCTCGATCAGGAGACCCTCAACTTGCGCTGGAAGAGCGCGGAGGCGCTGCTCGCCGAGCTCCATCAGCTCGGCGGCAACACAGCGCCGGGCCGCGTGGCGGGGCTGCGCACGCCGGCCTGGCGGCGTCGCCTGCTCGCTGCATTGAGCGAGCGTGCCGATGCCGACGGCAGTATCGCCATGGGCATCGAAGTGGCGTACGGGCACGGCTTCAAGGCGGCGCCGCGTAAGCGCGCCGGCGAACCGGTGAGCGTGCCGCTGGAGACGATGCGGGCGATGGTCAAGCGGCGTCGGCCTTGATACGGCCGCTTGTTCGGCGCACCGTTGGCCCCTGGTCTCCCATCGGCGAAGCGGTGAGCTAAAATCTTTGGGTTGTGTCGAGGTCCGCCAGGCCCCGACCTTCGCCAGCCAGGCTCGATGCCTCGCAACCTACCCAATCGGCGTATCGACAGGGCCTTCGCGGCAAAGACGGCAGATGTCAGCTTTCAGTGTTCACGCACCGCACGGATCCACGCGGCCCGTCGTCCATCTCCGCTTCGGGCGGGCGGTCGATACCGGCAACGACGGTGCGACGCAGTGGCTTCTCAAGCGCAACTGCTCGATCTCGCCGGCCCAGCTCCTCATCTTTTTTGCCACCCTCTGCGCCGTCTCGTTCGTCATAGCCGCGGTCTTCTGGGTTCACGGCGCGCCTCTGGTGGCCCCGTTCGCCGGCGTCGAGCTCTGTGCCGTCGGCCTGGCTCTCGCGGTCTATGCGCGCCATGCCACCGACTACGAACGCATGTTGCTGCAGCCCGGTCGCCTGACGGTCGAGCGCGTCAACGGCAGCCGCACCGATTCGGTCGATTTTTCGCCGGTGTGGGTCCGGGTTGAGCCGTCGGCTGCCGACCACTCGCTGATCGAGCTGTCGGGCGAAGGCAAGCGGGTCGCGGTCGGCCGCTTCGTTCGGCCCGAACTGCGTCGGGCGCTGGCCGATGAATTGCGTGTTGCGCTGAGGCGCTGCGGATCCCCGTGTCCGACGGTGGAGGCCCAGCCTTCAGCGGCGCGGCAGCACACCGAAATCGAAAGCTGATGTGGTACCGACGATGACCCACCTGCATGCGCTCCGGCACCGCGCCGGCGAGCTGACCCTGGCGCTGAGTGCGCTGATCGCAGCCCCGGCCTGGGCCGTGGGCGATCTTGCCGGCGGCCCGGCCGTGAATCAGATCGACCTGCATCCGCCGATATCGCAGATCAGCCGCGATCAGCAGTGGCTGCACAACTTCATGCTGATCATCTGCCTGGTGATCTTCTTGGCGGTGTTCGGCGTGATGTTCTTTTCGATCCTTAAGCACCGCAAGTCCAAGGGTGCGCGGGCGGCGAACTTCCACGAAAGCACCACCGTCGAAATCATCTGGACGATCGTGCCGTTCGTCATCGTCATCCTGATGGCGCTGCCGGCCACGCGCGTGGTCGTGGCCATGAAGGACACCAGCGCCGCCGATCTCACGATCAAGGCCACCGGCATCCAGTGGAAGTGGGGCTACGATTACCTGAAGGGCGAAGGCGAGGGCATCGGATTCGTGTCCAACATCGATCCGAGCCAACGCGAGATGTCGGAAAACGGCAAGCCGCAGGGCGACGACTACCTCCTCAAGGTCGACAACCCGCTGGTCGTGCCGGTCGACCGGAAGGTGCGCATCATCACCACGGCCAACGACGTGATCCATGCGTTCTACGTGCCGTCGCTCGGCGTCCAGGAAACGGCGTTGCCGGGCTTCGTGCGCGACACATGGTTCCGTGCCGACAAGGTCGGCGACTTCTACGGCCAGTGCACGCAGCTCTGCGGCAAGGAGCATTCGTACATGCCGATCCACGTCAAGGTTCTGAGCAAGCAGGACTACAGCGCCTGGGTCGACGGCAAGAAGAAGGAAGCCGCCGCCAAGCTGGACGACCCGGCCCGGGTCTGGGAACTGGCGCCGCTGGCGGCACGCGGCGAGCAGCTCTATGTCGCCAACTGCCAGGTCTGCCACATGGTCAACGGCAAGGGCGGTGGCGCCATCAACGCCAAGGCGCTGGACGGCTCGCCGACGGTGCTCGATACCGACAAGACCAGGCAGATCCACGTCCTTCTCAACGGCCAGGGCAACGCCATGCCGTCGTGGCGCCAGCTCGGCGACACCGACCTCGCCGCGGTGATCACGTACACGAAGAACCACTGGTCGAACGCGACCGGCCAGATCGTCCAGCCGGCGGAAGTCGCCGCAGCACGGAAGTAAGGACAGCGAACCCATGAGCGCAGTACTCGGACCCCACGACGGCCACCTTGTCGGCCACGACCACGCTGCCGACGAGCAGCACCACGGCGCCCCGCACGGCTGGCGCCGCTGGGTCTACGCCACGAACCACAAGGACATCGGCACGATGTACCTGGTGTTTTCGTTCACGATGTTCATGGTCGGCGGCGTGCTCGCCCTGGCCATACGCGCCGAGCTGTTCCAGCCCGGCCTGCAGTTCATGCATCCGCAGTTCTTCAACCAGCTGACGACGATGCACGGCCTGATCATGGTGTTCGGCGCGATCATGCCGGCCTTCGTGGGCTTCGCGA
>JAYTYH010000324.1:0-2227 GCA_043742485.1 Rhizobacter sp. | reverse complement strand
GCAGGCGCCCTGACGCCGCGCCACGTCGGCGCGATGGAAGACGGCCTCGTGCGGCTGGTCGACACGCTGCTGGATGCGATGCACGAGCGCGCACGCCGGGGCGAGGTGGTCGACCTGATCGAGTCGTTTGCCGGCGCGATCCCGGTCGAGATCATCGGCAACCTTCTCGGCGTGCCGCATGCCGCGCGCGAGCCGATGCGCGGCTGGTCGCTCGCCGTGCTCGGCGCGCTGGAGCCGGCGCCGGATGCCGCGGCGCAGGCGCGCGGCAACGCGGCCGTGAGCGAGATGCTGGCGTGGCTCGAAGGCCTGGTGGCACGCCGCAGAAAGGCGCCCGGCAACCCGCAGACCGACGTGCTGACGCGGCTGATCCAGGGCGAGGAGGGCGGCGAACAGCTCCTGGCCAAGGAGCTGCTGCACAACTGCATCTTCCTGCTCAATGCCGGCCACGAGACCACCACCAATCTGATTGGCAACGGCTTGAAATGCCTGCTCGATCGGCCCGACCAGACGCAGCGCCTGCTGCGCGAGCCGGAACTGATCGGCAGCGCGGTCGAGGAATTTCTGCGGCTGGAAAGCTCGAACCAGCTCGGCAACCGCATCACCACCTGCGACACCGTGCTGGCCGGCGTACCGCTCGGGTTGGGCACGAGGGTCACGCTGTGCTTAGGCGCCGCGAACCGCGACCCGGCGCAGTTCACCGAGCCAGACCGCCTGGACATCGCGCGCAGCCCGAACCGCCACCTCGCCTTCGGCTCCGGCATCCATCAATGCGTGGGCATGGGGCTGGGCCGGCTCGAAGGGCGCGTCGCGATCGGCCGCTTCCTGGCACGCTTCCCGAACTATCGGCTCGCGGCACCGGCGGTGCGATCGAAGCGCGTGCGCTTTCGCGGCCACGTCAGCATTCCCTGCACACTGCTCGACCGATGATCCCACCCATCACCCACAAAACGGAGACAAATCCATGAAGAAGTTGCTCGCGCTGTCGTTGCTCGCCCTGGTCAGCGCCTCGGCGCTTGCCCAGATCAAGATCGGCGTCACGCTGTCGACCACCGGCCCGGCGGTGTCGCTGGGCATCCCCGAGAAGAACACGATTGCGTTGCTGCCGAAGGCCATCGCCGGCAAGTCCGTCGAGTACATCGTGCTCGATGATGCGAGCGACTCCAGCGCGGCAGTGGCCAACACGCGCCGGTTCATCTCCGAGAACAAGGTCGACGCCATCATCGGTTCGACCACCACGCCGAACACGCTGGCGATGATCGACGTGATCGCCGAGAACGCGACGCCGACGATCTCGCTCGCGTCGAGTGCCCGCATCATCGAGCCGATGACGCCGAAAAAGGCGTGGATGTTCAAGACGCCGCAGACCGACACGATGATGGTGCTGGCGATCCTCGAGCACGCGGCCAAGCGCGGCATGAAGACGATGGGCTACATCGGCTTCAACGACGCGCTCGGCGAAGCCTTCTATGCCGAGTTCGAGAAGTTCGCCGAGGCGCGAAAGATCAAGATCGTCGCCAACGAGCGCTTCGCGCCGCGCGACACCAGCGTCACCGCGCAGGTGCTGAAGCTCGCCGCGAGCAACCCCGACATGATCGTGATCGGCGCGTCGGGCACGCCCGCCGTGCTGCCGGCACGGGCGCTGGTCGAACGCGGCTACAAAGGCAGCCTTTATTTCAACCACGGCGTGGCCAACCCCGACTTCCTGCGCGTCGGCGGCAAGGACATCGAGGGCGCATTCGTGCCGACCAGCCCGGTCGTCGTCGCCGCGGCATTGCCGGCCGACCACCCGGCCAAAGCGCGGGCGATGGACTACGTCAAACGCTACGAGGCGGCCAACGGCGCCGGCACCGTGTCGGCCTTCGGGGCCTACACCTGGGACGCGGGGTTGCTGCTGAGCCAGGCCGTGCCGATCGCGTTGAAGACAGCCCAGCCCGGCACGCGCGAGTTCCGCGCCGCGCTGCGCGACGCGCTCGAGGGGCTACACGACCTGCATGTCTCGAACGGTGTCGTCAACATGTCGAAGAACGACCACCTCGGGCTGGACCAGCGCGCCCGCGTGGTCGTCAA
Source organism: Rhizobacter sp. (assembly GCA_043742485.1). Taxonomy (GTDB): domain Bacteria; phylum Pseudomonadota; class Gammaproteobacteria; order Burkholderiales; family Burkholderiaceae_C; genus Schlegelella_A. Next base: position 160 of record JAYTYH010000324.1, on the reverse strand, counting down.
GGTCGACGGTGGAAAGTGGAAGCTCGACTGACCGGTCGAACCCTGCAGTGCCACCGGCGCCGAGCCGGCACACCTCGCCTTGTTACTTCGCGAGCAACTGCCCGCGAATTTCGCCACCGGGGTTCGCCGCGGTGTGTACGTTGGCGTACCACTTGCCGGC
>JAYTYH010000323.1:0-14457 GCA_043742485.1 Rhizobacter sp. | reverse complement strand
GGCGGGATCACCACGGTCTCGAGGCCGTAGATCTCCTGGAACTCGTAGGCCTCGGTGTCGGCCGTGCCGGTCATGCCCGACAGCTTGCCGTACATGCGGAAGTAGTTCTGGAAGGTGATCGAGGCGAGCGTCTGGTTCTCGCTCTGGATCGGCACACCTTCCTTGGCCTCCACCGCCTGGTGCAGGCCGTCGCTCCAGCGCCGGCCGGTCATGAGGCGGCCGGTGAACTCGTCGACGATCACCACCTCGGGCGCACCGTCGGCGCCGGTCTGCACGACGTAGTGCTGGTCGCGGTTGTACAGATGCCGGGCCCGGAGCGCCGCGTACACGTGGTGCATCAGCGTGATGTTGGCCGGGTCGTAGAGACTGGCGCCCTCGACGAGCAGGCCGGCTTCGCGCAACAGCCGCTCGGAGTTCTCGTGGCCCTCTTCGGTGAGGAAGACCTGGTGCGTCTTCTCGTCGACGGTGAAGTCGCCCGGATCGATCACACCCTCGCCCGTGCGCAGGTCCAGCTCGCCGATCTGCTTCTTCAGCTTCGGCACCACGTCGTTGATGGTGACGTACATCTCCGTGTGGTCTTCGGCCTGGCCGCTGATGATCAGTGGCGTGCGCGCCTCGTCGATCAGGATCGAGTCGACCTCGTCGACGATGGCGTAGGAGAGGCCACGCGCGACGCGGTCGGCGGTGTCCTGCACCATGTTGTCGCGAAGGTAGTCGAAGCCGAATTCGTTGTTGGTGCCGTAGGTGATGTCGGCGGCGTAGGCGGCCTGCTTTTCCTCGCGCGACATCTGCGCCAGGTTGACGCCGACACTGAGGCCGAGGAACGAATAGAGCCGGCCCATCCACTCGGCGTCGCGCCGCGCCAGGTAGTCGTTGACGGTGACGAGATGCACGCCCTTGCCGGCCAGCGAGTTGAGGTAGACGGCCAGGGTCGCGGTCAGCGTCTTGCCCTCGCCGGTGCGCATCTCGGCGATCTTGCCGTCGTGCAGCGCCATGCCGCCGATCAGTTGGACGTCGAAGTGGCGCATCTTCAAGACGCGCTTGCTGGCCTCGCGCACGGTCGCGAACGCTTCGGGCAACAGGTCGTCGAGCGATTCGCCACCGGCGACGCGCTGGCGGAGCTCGTCGGTGCGGGCGCGGAGGGCGTCGTCGCTGAGAGCCTCGAATGCAGGCTCCTGGGCGTTGACCTTGGCGACGACCAGCCGGTATTGCTTCAGCAGGCGGTCGTTGCGGCTGCCGAAGATCGAGGTGAGAAGCTTGGGCAACATGCGTGTGCGAGGTAGGAGGAACGAGGCCGAAATGGATCGCCGCGTAAGGTTCGGCGACACCGCAGGCGAGGCAATCCGAGGTGTAGCCCGGGCTGGAATGCAAGTCGGGACCCGCCCGGCCCGGCTTCGGGTCAACCGCGAATTTTAGCCACGGGTGTCGCCGCTAGACTTTGGCCATGAGCCGCCGTCCCACCACCGCTCTGGCCACCCCGCTTTCGCTCGCCGAAGCCTTGCAAGCCAGCGAGCCGCTCGGCCGGCTGACCGAGCGCCTGCGCCGCTCCAACGACCTGTTCGCTGCCGTCGCGCCGCTGCTGCCGGCCGGCCTGGCGGCGTATGTGCGCGCCGGGCCGGCCGATGACGAGGGTTGGTCGCTTCTGTGCGCCAACGCGGCAGTAGCGGCCAAACTGCGCCAGCTGGTGCCTCGCCTCGAGCGACATCTTCACGATTCGGGCCGGGGCGTGGCGGCGGTCCGCGTCAAGGTCCAGCCGGGCTGAGCCGCTGCGCCGACAATCGCCCGCCCGCTGCCGCCCGACGTGATCGAATGAACTCTTCGTGTCGGCGCGCCTCGTTCCTGAACCGTTGCTCCAATCATGAACATGAACCGTCGCCACTTCTCGTCCACCCTGCTCGGCCTTTCGGGCGCCGCCCTGTTGACCGGCCCCGCCGCGCTTGCCCAGACAAGCGCGTTCGTCGAAGGCCGCGAGTACACCCGAGTCGACCCTCCGCAGGCGGTGGGCAACGCCGGCAAGATCGAGGTCATTGAGTTCTTCTCATACGCCTGCCCGCATTGCAGTGCCTACGAACCCGTTCTCGGCCCGTGGCTGAAACAGTTGCCCGCCGACGTCGCGGTCCGGCGAGTGCCGGTTACCTTCCTGATGAACGCCGACAACTTCCAGCGAACCTACTACTCGCTCGAAGCGATGGGTATCGTCGATCAGTTGCAGCTGAAGATCTTTCGCGCCATCCACATCGATCGCCTGCGCCTCGAGAAGCCGGAAGACATCGCCGAATTCGTCGGCAAAAACGGCGGTGACGCCGCCAAATTCCTGGCCACTTTCAAGTCCTTCTCGGTAGCCACAGCGCTAAGCCGTGGCAAGAAGGCGATGGCCGACTACAAGATCGACAGCGTTCCCGTGCTCGTCATCAACGGCCGCTACATCACGTCGCCGCAACTGGCCGGTGGCGCCGTCCAGTCGCTCGCGGTGGCCGACTTCCTGATCCAGCAGTCGCGAAAGAAGTAGCCTGGTGCCGGCTGTCCGGATCGAACGGACGACCTTCCGCTTACAAGGCGGGTGCTCTACCAACTGAGCTAAGCCGGCGTGGCGCGTCCGGAGAGGTGCGCGAGGCGGCGCAGTCTACTTCACGCGCTTGAGCGACGGCCGCTTGGGCGGCGGCTGTTCCGGCGGCGAGTCGGCAGTGGTCGACGCTGGCTTGCCTGTCGTGACTGCAGGCGTCGGCGGGCTGAGACTGAGCGCTGTGCTTTTCACTGCCGGTGTCGGTGCCGGTGCCGGTGTTCCCGCCAAGCGCGGGCCTCGCTGTGCCACGGCCGGCGGCGCTGCCTTGACGGGCGCCCCGGCGCCCACGTGGCCGTCACCTCCGCTCGCGTCGCTCGGCATCGGGAAGGCCATGCCCTGGCCGTTCTCGCGTGCATAGATCGCGATGACGTGATCGATCGGCACCGCGATCTCGCGCGAGGTGCCGCCGAAGCGCGCCTTGAACTCGATCAACTCGTTGCCGAGCTTGAGCGCACTCGTGGCCTCGAAGCCGACGTTGAGAACGATCTCGTTGTTCTTGACGTATTCCTTGGGCACCCGCACGTGCTCGTCGACGAAAACCGCGACATACGGCGTGAATCCGTTGTCGGTGCACCAGTCGTGCAACGCACGGATCAGGTACGGCCGCGTCGACGTGCCGGCGGTGGCGGGAGCGATCGGCGAGCTCATGCGTTTCGCGGTGAACCCTGCGGCTCTACTTGCGCATCACCTTTTCCGACGGCGTCAGCGCTTCGATGTAGGCCGGCCGCGAGAAGATCCGCTCGGCGTACTTCAGCAGCGGTACGGCGTTCTTCGACATGTCGATGCCGTAGTAGTCGAGTCGCCAGAGCAGCGGCGCGATGGCGACATCGAGCATCGAGAAATCGTCGCCCAGCATGTACTTGTTTTTCAGGAAGATGGGCGCGAGCTGCGTCAGGCGGTCGCGGATCTGCGAGCGCGCCTTCTCGAGCTGCTTGTCGGAGCCCTTGACCGTGCCGCGACCTTCGAGCACGTTGACGTGAGCGAACAGCTCCTTCTCGAAATTGAAAAGGAACAGACGCACGCGAGCCCGCGCCACCGGATCGCCCGGCATCAGCTGCGGATGCGGGAAGCGCTCGTCGATGTACTCGTTGATGATGTGCGATTCGTACAGGATGAGGTCACGCTCGACCAGGATCGGCACCTCGTTGTATGGGTTCATCAACGCGATATCTTCCGGCTTGGCGAAGAGGTCGACGTCGCGGATCTCGAAGTCCATGCCCTTCTCGAAGAGCACGAAGCGGCAGCGGTGCGAGTACGGGTCGGTGGTTCCGGAATAAAGCACCATCATGATCGGGAGTTCCTCTGGGACAGCAAAAATGCGGGCGGCGAAGCAGGCGGATCGCCGGCTTCGCCGTGAGAGCGCGCGCCTGGGCGGCTGGCGCTAGTGGACGTTTCTCCAGAACGAGGCGTTGAGGCGCCAGGTGATCAGGATGAGCAGGCCGAGGAACATCAGGACGCCGACGCCGATACGAACGCGCTTGCCCTGTGCCGGCTCGCTCATCCACTGCAGGTAGGCGACCAGGTCGCCGACGGTCTCGTCGTACTGCCGCTCATCGAGCAGGCCGGGCGAGACCTGCTCCCAGCCAGCGAAGCGTTGCACGGTCTTGCCTTCGTGATGCGGGTCCTTGTCCTCGACGTAGCGCGGCCGGCGTTCGCCCTGCAACTGCCAGAGGGCGTGCGGCATGGCGATGTTGGGATAGGCCATGTTGTTCCAGCCGGTTGGCTTGGCGTCGTCACGATAGAAGGTGCGCCAGAGCGTGTACACGTAGTCGGCGCCACTGCCCTTCCCGATCTCGGCACGCGACCGCGTGATCACCGACAGGTCGGGCGGCGCGGCGCCGAACCAGTCTTTGGCCTGCGTGGGATCGAGGGGGCTGACCATCCGGTCGCCGACCTTGTCGGTGGTGAACAGTAGGTTGCTCTTGATCTGCTCGTCGCTCAGGCCGATGTCGTGCAACCGGTTGAACTGCATGTACTTCGCCGCATGGCAGTTCAGGCAGTAATTCACGAAGACACGGGCGCCGTTCTGCAGCGCCGCCATGTCGGTCATCTTGGCGGCCGGAAACTTGTCCCACGGATAGCCGCCCTCGTTGGCCGAGGCCGGCACCAGCGGAAGCGCTAATCCGAGCGCAGTGAGCAGACAGAGAAGGATCTTTTTCATCGGGGACCTGCCTTCAGTGGGCAGTGAAGGTGACGCGGTCCGGCACCGGCTTGAAAGTGCCGATGCGGCTCCACCACGGCATCAAAAGGAAGAAGCCGAAATAGACGAGCGTGCCGAGCTGGGACAAGTAGTTGCCGATCTCCGACGGCGGCTGCGAGCCGAGGTAGCCGAGAACCAGGAAGAACAGCACGAAGGCGCCGTACACGTACTTGTGCCAGTCGGGTCGATAGCGAATCGACTTCACCGGGCTGCGATCGAGCCACGGCAGCACAAACAGGATCATCACCGCGCCGCCCATGACGACGACGCCCCAGAACTTGGCGTCGAAAGTCTTGAGGAGGAACACCGCGACGATCGCCGCGACCGCAAGCGCGACCTTGCCGATCGCCGGCAAGCCGCCGCGCAGGATGCCGAGCGTCGCGGCCAGAGCGAGGATGGCCGCGAGCACGTTGACCATCAGATCGGTGGTGGCCCGCAGCATCGAGTAGTAGGGAGTGAAGTACCAGACGGGCGCGATGTGGGCCGGCGTTTTCAGCGGGTTGGCCTCGATGAAATTGTTGAACTCGAGGAAGTAACCGCCGCCCTCCGGCGCGAAGAACAACACCGCGCTGAAGATGAAAAGGAACACGCTTGCCGCGAACATGTCATGCACTGTGTAGAACGGGTGGAAAGGGATACCGTCGACCGGATGGCCCTTGGCGTCCTTCCGCTCTTTGATCTCGACGCCGTCCGGGTTGTTCGAGCCGACTTCATGCAGGGCGATGATGTGCGCAGCGACCAGACCGAGCAGCACCAGCGGCACCGCGATCACGTGAAAGCTGAAGAAGCGATTCAGCGTGGCGTCGCCGACGACGTAGTCGCCGCGGATCAGCAGCGCCAAGTCGGGGCCGACGAACGGCACCGCCGCGAACAGGTTGACGATCACCTGTGCGCCCCAATAGCTCATCTGACCCCAGGGCAGCAGGTAGCCCATGAAGGCCTCGGCCATCAAGCACAGGAAGATGCCGCAGCCGAACAGCCAGATCAGCTCGCGCGGCTTGCGATAGCTGCCGTAGATGAGGCCGCGGAACATGTGCAGGTACACGACGATGAAGAACGCCGACGCGCCCGTCGAGTGCATGTAGCGGACGAGCCAGCCCCAGGGCACGTCGCGCATGATGTATTCGACCGACGCGAACGCCTTGGTGGCGTCGGGCTTGTAGTGCATCGTCAGGAAGATGCCGGTCAGGATCTGCATCACCAGCACGAGCATGGCCAGCGCGCCGAACACGTAGAAGATGTTGAAGTTCTTTGGCGCGTAGTACTGGCCAAGGTGGTCGTTGTAAAGCTTGCTCAGCGGGAAACGGTTGTCGACCCAGTTGAGCAGCTTCTGCCCGGTGCCTGCGCCGGCCGGCGCGGTGTGAAATTCAGCCATGTCTCGTGTTCCTGCGAATGCGTTGCAGCGAAGGCGCTCAGGCCTTCTTGTCCTCGCCGATCAGGATTCGGCTGTCGGAGAGATACATGTAAGGCGGTACTTCGAGGTTGTCCGGTGCCGGCTTGCCCTTGTAGACACGGCCGGCCAGATCGAACGTGGATCCGTGGCACGGGCAGAGCCAGCCGCCGGCCCAGTCGTCGGGAAGCGAGGGCTGCGGGCCCGGCGTGAACTTGTCGCTGGGCGAACAACCGAGATGTGTGCAGATGCCGACGACGACCAGAACCTCCGGCTTGATGGAACGGGAGCGGTCCTCGTTGCGCGCATACGGGGGTGTCAGCTCGTCGGGCTTGCGCTTGGAGGCCGGGTCGGCGAGCTGCGGGTCGTTCTTGGGCAACGCCGCGATCTGCTCGGGTGTCCGCTTGACGATCCAGACCGGCTTGCCGCGCCACTCGACGGTCATCTTCTCGCCCAATTTCAGGGCGCTGATATCGACCTCGACGGGAGCGCCAGCGGCGCGGGCACGCTCCGATGGCTCGAAACTGCTGATGAAAGGAACGGCGACGAAACCGGCACCGACAGCGCCTGCGCAACCCGACGCGATGATCCAGGTGCGCTTGCCCCCGTCGATCTTCTGCTCACTCATGCTTGCCCTCGAAAACGACGCACGTCAAAATCTCCGACGGGCCGGAGAAGTCAACCCGCAATTCTAACGGACACCTCGCAGTTGCTCGTTGTGCGACAGTGCAGCGCATCGTCTATCGCATGGGAGAAGCAATGGGTCTGGCCACCGAGTTCAAGGAGTTCGCGTCGAAGGGCAATGTCGTCGACCTCGCCGTCGGCGTCATCATCGGCGCGGCATTCGCAAAGATCGTCGACTCGATGGTCAAGGATCTGATCACGCCGGTGCTCGGCCGAATCTTCGGCGGCCTCGACTTCTCGAACTACTTCTTCGTGCTGGCGCCGCCGCCGCCCAACTATGCCGGCCCGATGACCTACGACGCTCTCATCAAGGCCGGCGTGCCGCTGTTCGCGTACGGCAACTTCCTCACCGTCGCGCTCAACTTCCTGATCCTGGCGTTCATCATTTTCATCATGATCAAGCAGATCAACCGGCTGCGCCGTGCCGTGCCGCCGGTGACGGCGGTGCCGGAGGACGTTGTCCTGTTGCGCGAGATCCGCGACGCTCTGCGCCGCTGACGCCAGCCTTACGCTGCCCGGGCCGGGCGTGATGCAGTGCCGCGGCGGCCCGCTCCGGCACGCGGTCTTCGGGCGATACTAGATCAGTCTTTGCCTGTTCCCAAAGGAACCCGTCTCGCCGGATGAAGCCCGAGTCACCTTCGATCCTGGTTCCGGAGTCGCCGCGCGGCTCGACGAACAGCCACGCCGGCCGCTGAAATGGTGGCGCCCGAGGCTCGTGTCCAGGCTGCCGTCGATGCGGCGCTCAACCTGATTCGCAATGCCGCGGCGTTGGCTGGCATGCGCGTCGCGGAGAACCTGAGTGCGCTGGCGCAGAACTCGACCAAGATCTCCGAACGCGACCAGATCATCACGACGCAGCAGGAGCTGCGCCGCAACATGGGCACGTTCCAGGGTGCCTTCCACGAGTCGCTGCGGGAGCGGGTCGCCAAGGAGCTGACGCCGCGCTCCGACAACAAACGCAAGCTCGAATCGGCCGACTGGCAGACGCTCAGCCTCGTCGACGATCAAGAGGTCGAAGAGCGGATGAACTACGTTCGCCTCGGCCAGCTCATCTCGCACGAATGCGAATGGCAGTTGCGCGACCTCGCCGCCTACATGGGCGCGCTGCTCAACCTCGGCAAGGCCGACGACGAGCGCAATCCGCTGCGCGCAGAAGTCGTCGGCGCCGCGCTCAACCGCGGCGTCGAGGCGATCTCCGGCGAGCGCGAAAGCCGCCGCATCCTGGCCCGCGAGTTCGGCCCGGCGATGGCGCAGGTGATGCCCGATTGCTACGCCGAAGTGCTGCGCATGTTGCAGGAGCGCGGCATCCGCCCGGTGACGCTGACCGTGCGCCAGGTCGAAGGGCCCGGCAACCAGCTCGGCAGCGCCAACTCCGGCTACGTCGGCCTGCACCGCGATGCTCGCTCGTCGACACGCAGCGGTTACGGCGACTTCGACGAGCCGTCGGGCCCGGGCAGCGACATGGATCTGCTTGCCGCTCACCGGCGCGCGCTCGCTACCGCCTTCCCGGGCCGCAGCCCGCCCGAAAGTATCCGCGACCCGGCACCGGTGGCGCGGGGCGGCGCACCGCGCGCGCGCGCCAACGCGGCTGCCGACCAGCAGCTCATGACCTTGTTGCGGCGCCTGACCGCCGTCGCCAGCCGACCCGGCGACCTCGACAGCTCGGCATCGTCGGGCAGCGCTCCGTATCCGGGCGCGCGAGGTGGCCGTAGCAACGGCAGCGCCCTGGCCGGCTACCTAGGCGGAGCTCAGCCGGGTACCGAGCGCGGTGCTGCGAGCGGCCGACCCGGCCTCGGCGCCGACTCGTCGCGCGGCGCGCCGTCGGCCGACAGCGGCGCCGGCGGCCAGTACAACGACGGCCTGACCGGCCTCATGGCCGTCAACCTCATCCGCGCTCACCGCGAAGAGCTCATCCAGGCCTCGAGCGGCAAGCTCGATCACATGGTGATCGACGTCGTCGGTAGCCTCTTCGACCAGATCCTTTCCGACTCGCGGGTGCCGCCGCAGATGGCGCGCGAGATCGCCCGCCTGCAACTGCCGGTGCTGCGCGTCGCCCTCAACGACGCCACGTTCTTCTCGACGCGCCGCCACCCGGTGCGGCGCTTCATCAACCGCATCGCCTCGCTGGCCAACGCGTTCGACGACTTCGACGAAGGTCCTGGCGCGCAGTTCCTCTCGCGTGTCAGGAAGCTCGTCGACGAGATCGTCGAAGGCGACTTCGACCAGATCGAGATCTACGCCGCCAAGCTGGCCGAGCTCGAGGGCTTCATCGCCGAGCAGACCGAAGACGAAGTCGAGAAGACCGGCACGATCGGTACGCTCGAAGCCAAGGAATCCGAGCTGCGCGTGCAGCAGCGCTACATGCTTCAGCTGCGCTCGGCGCTCGGCCCGCTGGCCCTGCCCGCCTACCTGCAGGAGTTCGTGGCTCAGGTCTGGAGCCAGGCGCTGGTCCTCGCCGTGCGCCGCGACGGCGCCGATTCCGATCGCGCCAAACGCTACCGCCGCGTCGGCACCGACCTTGTCATGAGCGTGCAACCGAAGGGTTCACCGGCCTTCCGCAAGAAGTTCCTGATGCAGTTGCCGCCGCTCATGAAAGACCTGAACGAGGGCATGAAGCTGATCGGCTGGCCGCAGGCGGCGCAGAAGGAATTCTTCGGCAAGTTGCTGCCGGCGCACGCCGAGTCGCTCAAGGGCCAGTCGATGTCCGAGCTCGACCACAACCTGCTGGTCAAGCAGCTCGAGGCCGTGTTCGCGATGCCGGTGCCGGCGAGCGAAGCGTTCATGCGCGCCGACCCGGTGCCCGACGTCGAGCCTGAAGTGCTCGAGCGCCGCTTCACGCCCGAAGAAGCGAAGAACGTCGGCTATGTCGCCGAGGCGGCCGTCGACTGGTCGGCGCCGGTGGCGAGCGAGGTCGACATCGACATCGGCGCCGAGCCCCAGGCTCCAGAGCCGGCCACGGAATCCGTCGCCGGCGGCATCGACCCCGACGCCCGTGATCAGCTCGACCCCGGCACCACCGAAGGCGGCGACGCCGGCGAGCCGAGCCGCGGCGCCCAGCTGATCGACCACATCAAGCTCGGCTTCGCCTACCAGATGCACCTGAAAGACGAGTGGCAGAAGGTCCGCCTCTCGCACGTGAGCTCGGGCCGCAGCTTCTTCGTCTTCACGCGCGGCGGCAAGCACCAGGAAACGATCTCCATGACCTCGCGCATGCTGGCGCGGATGTGCGATACCGGGCGCTTCCGCGCGGTCGAGAGTTCCTACCTGATGGAGCGCGCCACACAGCGGGCCAGAAAGCAGCTGGCCGAGCTCAATACGCCGACGAAGCACTGAGCCGGCGCGCCATTCGCACCGCCGCGGCGAGGCTCGATGAATCGGCGATGCCCTGGCCGGCGATGTCGAACGCGGTGCCGTGATCGGGGCTGGTGCGTACGAACGGCAGCCCGAGCGTGACGTTGACGCCGTGCTCGACGCCGAGATATTTCACCGGGATGAGGCCATGGTCGTGCGTCATGGCCACGACGATGTCGAACTCGCCCGGGTGGCCCTCGGCGTGGCGGGCACGCATGAACACCGTGTCGGGCGCGAACGGCCCGCTGGCCGCGATGCCTTCAGCCACGGCCGCGCGCACTGCCGGCGCGATGACGAGCAATTCCTCGCTGCCGAACAGGCCACCTTCGCCGGCATGCGGGTTGAGACCGGCGACGCCGATGCGCGGTTGCCGAATGCCGAACGCCTGCGCGGCCCGATGGGCAATGCGGATCGTCTCGAGGACGGCGGCGTATGTGACGGCGTCGATCGCCTTGCGAAGCGACATGTGGATGGTCACCAGCACCGTGCGCAGCTCGTCGTTGGCCAGCATCATGCGCACCGGCGGCGCCGCGCCGCCGCGCGCCGCGAGCGCCTGCAGCATCTCGGTGTGGCCCGGATACGTGACGCCGGCGGCCGCGAACGCTTCCTTGTGGATCGGCGCCGTGACGACGGCCGCGGCGCCGCTGTCCATCGCCAGCGCCACCGCACGCTCGATGCAGCGCGCCGCCGCCGCGCCGGCCCGGGCGTCGACATGGCCCATCGGCGCCTCGAGCACATCGGCCGCGAGCCCGTCGACCTGAAGCACCGGCACGCAGCGCGGCGGCAGCATCGCGGCATCGGCAAGCTCACCGATGCGGACCACCGGCAGCATGCCGCCGACCCAGGCTGCGGCACGCCGCATGACGCCGACGTCGCCGATCACGACACATCCTTGGGCATCGGCGCCAAGGAACAGCCGGGCGATGATTTCGGGGCCGATGCCGCAGGCGTCACCCATCGTCAGTGCCAGCGGCTGGAGGGAACGGGAGGCCATGCGCGATTGTCGCCGCGGGGTCGCCGCTGATAATCATGGTCTACTTCATACCGACCCATGCGCAAGGCCTGGCTACTCTTCTCGCAGACCGTGACCGTGGCCGTCGCGATCCTGTTCGTGGTCGCGACCCTGAAGCCGGCCTGGCTGCACCGCGGCGGCGACGCCACCGCTCTGGCCACGACGCCGACGCCCGCCGTCTTGGCGCTGCCGGCACCGGTTCGCAACGTCACGCTGATCGGCCCCGGCAGCGCCGCCACGGGCTACAGCACCGCGGCCAAGCGCGCCTCCCCGGCCGTCGTCAGCATCACCGCCAGCCGCTCCGGCGTGCGCGAGCAGCGGCCCGACGATCCGACGTTCCGCTTCTTCTTCGGCGATCGCGCCCGGCAGATGCCCCAGGAGCGCCAAGTCGGTCTCGGCTCCGGTGTGATCGTCTCGGCGGCCGGCTACCTGCTTACCAACAACCACGTGATCGAAGGCGCCGACGACGTCGAGGTCGCGCTCGGCGACGGCCGCACCGCCAAGGCGCGCACGGTCGGCACCGATCCCGACTCCGACATCGCGGTGCTGAAGATCGACCTCGACAAGCTGCCGGTGATCGAGTTCGGCGATGTCGACCAGATCCAGGTCGGCGATGTCGTGCTCGCCATCGGCAACCCGTTCGGCGTCGGCCAGACGGTCACCTCCGGCATCGTCAGCGCCCTCGGCCGCAACTCGCTCGGTATCAACCTGTTCGAGAACTTCATCCAGACCGATGCCGCCATCAATCCCGGCAACTCGGGCGGCGCGCTGGTCGACGTCGCCGGCAACTTGCTCGGCATCAACACCGCCATCTACTCGCGCAGCGGCGGCAGCCTCGGCATCGGCTTCGCCATTCCCGTGAGCACGGCCCGGCAGGTCATGGAAGGGCTCATCAAGGAAGGCCGCGTCACCCGTGGCTGGATCGGAGTCGAACCACGCGACCTCACGCCCGAGATCGCGAAGACGCTCGACCTCGCCGTCAAACAGGGCGTGCTCATCACTGGCGTCGTCCAGAGCGGCCCGGCGAGCGAGGGCGGCATGCGCCCGGGCGACGTGGTGCTGAAGATTGCGGGCACGCCCGTCACGAGCACGCCGCAGCTTCTCAATGCCGTTGCCGCGCTCAAGCCACGCGAGCTGGCCACGATCAGCGTCCAGCGCGGCGACAGCGCCCTCGACCTCAAGGTCAAGGTCGAGCAGCGACCGCCATCGTCGCGTTCGACCGCGGTCGAACGCTAGCGGCGATACGGCAACGCCAACCGCGGCCTTCGCGATCCTCGATCAGCGCGTGCCTGACCCGTCGGCTGGCGGCTGGGTGTGGCGGATGAAGATCTTCGCCGCCCAGATACCCACTTCGTAGAGCAGCACCATCGGGATCGCGAGCGCGAGTTGCGAGACCACGTCGGGCGGTGTCAGCACCGCGGCGATGATGAAGGCGAGTACCACGAAGTAGGCCCGGAAGGCCTTCAGCTTGTCGATGCTGACGAGGCCGAGGCGAGCCAGCACGACGACCACGATCGGCACCTCGAAGGCGGCGCCGAAGGCGATGAACATCGTCATGACGAAGCTGAGATAGGCCTCGATGTCCGGCATCGCCGATACGCTCTTCGGCGCGAAGCTCTGGATGAACGTGAAGACCTTGCCAAAGACGAAGAAGTAGCAGAACGCGACGCCGAGGAAGAACAGGATCGTGCTCGAGACCACGAGCGGCAGCACCAGCTTCTTCTCGTGAAGATAGAGCCCCGGCGCGACGAAGGCCCAAGCCTGGTAGAGCACGACCGGCAAGGCGATCAGGAAGGCCGCCAGCAGCGTGATCTTCATCGGCACCAGAAACGGCGAGATCACGTTGGTGGCGATCAGCGTTCCGCCCGCGGGCAGGTGGGCCACGAGCGGCGCCGCCAGCATGTCGTACAGCGCGGCCGGGCCGGGATAGAAGAACAGCGCCGCGGCGCAGACGAGGATGGCGATCGCGGCGCGGATCAGGCGGTCGCGCAGCTCGACGAGATGCGAGACGAACGGCTGTTCGGTGCCCGCGAGTTCGTCGGGCTTGCCTTCGGCGCTCACGCCGCTGCGCGCGGCGGCCGGAAGCGCGCCACGCGCGCGGCGCCCGACTGCGCCTTGGCGCGAATGCCATTCTTTTGTTTGTACCACTGGGGCATCGCGCCGCGCTTGAGACGCCAGTTCTTCTTCGGGTGGCGGTACTGCGGCAGTGGCGTCATGCCGGCGTGCTGGCCGCTGTCGGGCGGCAACTCGTCGGCAGCGGTTTGCCAGGACGAGTTGAAGTCGGCCGCCGTCTGGTGCACTTCGTTCGAGACGGTTTGCTCGACGTTGCGGGCCGCGTTCTCGAACTCGGTCTTCATCTTCTTCAGGTCGTCGAGCTCGATAGAGCGGTTGACCTCGGCCTTGACGTCGGCCACATAACGTTGCGCCTTGCCGAGCAGCGTGCCGATCGTGCGGGCCACGCGTGGCAGTTTTTCAGGGCCGAGAAAAACGAGAGCGATACCGCCGATGACCGCGATCTTCTCGAATCCGATATCGAACATGCGGTGCGGGTGCTGAAGCGAGCGAAGGCGAGAAACGGCGACGGGAAGGCGGCGCCGCAGCGGGCTACGACTTCGTCTTCGCCTCGACGTCGACGGTGCCCGGATCGATCGTGCGCGCGGCGCTGACCTGCTGCGTCGGCGAGGCCGGGTCGGTGGGCGATGCAGTGCCATCGCGAACGCCGTCCTTGAAGCCTTTGACGGCGCCGCCGAGGTCGCTGCCGATGTTCTTCAACTTCTTGGTGCCGAAGATCAGCACGACGACCAGAAGCACGATCAACCAGTGCCAGATGCTCAAGCCACCCATGATGTTTTCTCCGCGTGGAAATTGGCCATGATTCTAGGTCAGCCCTTCGCCCACGGACGCGGCCCGCCCATGACGTGCACATGGAGGTGCGGTACTTCCTGGCGGCCGTCGGCACCGGTATTTACCAGCGTGCGAAAACCATTCGTCACGCCAAGTTCGCCCATGAGGCGAGGCGCGGCCGACAACATGCGGCCGAGCAGTGCTTCGTCGGCCGGGGCGACGTCGTAAAAGCTGGCGATATGGCGCTTGGGGATGACGAGCACGTGGACCGGCGCCCACGGCGCGATGTCGTGGAAGGCGAGGATCTCGTCGTCTTCGTAGGCCTTGCGACTGGGGATTTCGCCGGCGACGATCTTGCAGAAGATGCAGCTGGGGTCGCGGTTCATCGTCGCCTTACTCCGGCATCGGCCGGC
>JAYTYH010000322.1:0-4949 GCA_043742485.1 Rhizobacter sp. | reverse complement strand
GAACCGGAGCCGGCGTTCGAATCCGCCCTGATCGCCCTGCTCGCTTCCGCCGCCTTCGCCGCCCCGTCCGAGAGCTCGTCTTCACCACATGGAAACCCGTCTGCTTGACCTGCTTGTCTGCCCGATATGCAAGGAGCCGCTTCAGCATTGGCGGCCGCCAATGCATCGAAGCTCGGAGCTCGTCTGCATGGCCGACGGTCTGGCCTTTCCGGTGCGCGACGGCATCCCGGTGATGCTCGAGAGCGAGGCGCGCACGCTCGGCCACGAGATGGCGCCGAGCCTCGCACCGATCGCGCCGCCCTGAAGTTGCACGTCGGCTTCCACGTCATCATCCCGGCGCGGCTGGCGTCGTCCCGCTTGCCCGGCAAGCCGCTCGCCGACATCGGCGGCATGCCGATGATCGTTCGCGTCGCCCGCCGCGCAGCCCAATCGAGCGCCGCATCGGTCGTCGTCGCTGCCGACGACGAGACCATCGTCGCCGCCTGCGCGGCCCACGGCGTGCGCGCCTTGCTCACCGCGCGTGAACACGACAGCGGCAGCGAACGCCTGGCCGAGGCTTGCGTGGCACTCGGCCTGGCAGACGACGCCATCGTCGTCAACGTCCAGGGCGACGAACCGATGCTGCCGCCGGCGTTGATCGACGCCGTCGCTGCCCTGCTGCGCGACCGTGCCGACTGTGTGATGAGCACCGCTGCCCATACCATCGACGATCCGGCCGATTTCGAGAGCCCGCACGTCGTCAAGGTCGTCGTCGATGCAGCGGGACGCGCCCTTTACTTCTCACGCGCGCCGATTCCGTGGCCGCGCGACGAGCGCGCGTCGGGCCGCAGCGATGTGGCCGCCGCAGGTGCGCTTCGCCACGTCGGGCTCTACGCTTACCGCGCTGCGTTCCTGCGCCGCTTCCCGCTGCTTGCCCGCAGCCCGCTCGAAGACATCGAACGGCTCGAACAACTGCGCGTTCTATGGCACGGGGAACGCATCGTTGTGCACGTCGGCGATTCGAACGCCGGCATCGGCATCGACACCCCGGCAGATCTCGCACGTGCTCGCCAACTGTTCGCGTTGAACAGCGGTTCGGGTTTTGCCTGAGCAGCCGACGAACGTTCGCCGACACGCGCCGCCTATGATTCCATCCCGCTCGCCAACACGAATACATTCCACGCCATGAGAATCATTCTGTTGGGAGCCCCCGGTGCCGGAAAGGGAACGCAGGCCACGTTCCTCTGCAAGCGTTTCGGCATCCCGCAAATCTCCACCGGCGACATGCTGCGCGCGGCAGTGAAGGCCGGTACGCCGCTCGGCCTGGCGGCCAAGAAAGTGATGGATTCAGGCTCGCTCGTCGGCGACGAAATCATCATCGGGCTGGTCCGTGAGCGCATTGCCCAACCCGACTGCGCAGCCGGTTTTCTCTTCGACGGTTTTCCGCGCACCATCGTCCAGGCCGACGCCCTGAAGGCCGCCGGCATAAAGCTCGATTACGTGCTCGAGATCGACGTGCCCGACGAAGCGATCGTCGAACGCATGAGCGGCCGGCGCGTCCACGTCGCGTCGGGTCGCACCTATCACTTGCGCTTCAATCCGCCGAAGGTCGATGGTCTCGACGACGTGACCGGCGAAGCGTTGATCCAGCGCGTCGACGATCTCGAGGAAACCGTCACCAAGCGGCTCGCCGTCTACGCCGCGCAGACGCGGCCGCTCGTCGCGTACTACGCGCGCTGGAGCGAGGCGGGCGACGCGCTGGCGCCGGCCTACCGCAAGATCAGCGGCACCGGCGGCGTCGACGAAATCACGTCGCGCGCGCTCGCGGCCCTGGCCTGAACGGAGCGCACCATGGACATCTCGGGCAAGTCATTCATCGTCACCGGCGGCGCTTCGGGCCTCGGCGAAGGTGCGGCGCGCATGCTTGCCGAGCACGGCGGCAAGGTCGTCATCGCCGACCTGCAGGTCGAACGCGGCGAGGCCGTCGCCAGAGAGATCGGAGGCCGCTACGTCGAGTGCGACGTCAGCCAGGAAACCGATGGCCAGCGGGTCGTCGCCGAGGCGGTCGCGCTCGGCAAGCTGGTCGGCCTTGTCAACTGCGCAGGCATCGGTCCGGCCGCTCGAACAGTGGGCAGAGAGGGGCCGCATTCGCTGGCACTTTTCAGCAAGGTCGTCACCGTCAATCTCATCGGCAGCTTCAACATGATTCGCCTCGCCGCCGATGCGATGGCGAAGAACGATCCTGAGGCTACCGGCGAGCGCGGTGTCCTGATTTCGACCGCGAGTGTCGCTGCCTACGACGGCCAGATCGGACAAGCCGCCTACGCGGCGTCGAAGGGCGGAATCGTGGGCATGACCTTGCCGATCGCCCGCGACCTGTCGCGCACCGGCATCCGAAACATGACGATTGCGCCCGGGATCTTCGGCACGCCGATGCTGTTCACGATGCCGGCCGAGGTGCAACAAGCTCTTGCCGCCAGCGTGCCCTTCCCGAGCCGTCTTGGCACGCCGGCCGACTACGCCAAGCTCGTGCACCAGATCATCGTCAACGACATGCTCAACGGAGAAGTGATCCGGATCGACGGCGCCATCCGGCTGGCGCCGAAATAGCTCGGGTCAGACGTTGCGGCGGGCGTAAAGCGCCCAGAGCCGCGCCAGATCGGCGGTGCCGTCGGTGCCCTGCACAGTCTTGAAAGTCATCTGCGCATTTGCCTTGTTACCGGCGACGAGCTGGCCGATGCCAAGGTGCAGCTTGGCGTCCTCTGCACGCTTCAGGCCACCCATGGCGATGCCTTGCTGGATGAGCTGCACGCCCTTCGCGGCTTGGCCACCATAGATCAAGTCCATGCCGATGCCGACCAGGTCGTCGCCCGTCTTCGCAGCGATCGCCTGACGCTCGGCGGCATCGCGCGTGGCCTTGTCCTCCGCGAGGCGCTTTTCGACGAGGTCGCGAAGACGTTTGTGCCGATCGGCCTGTGGCCCTGTGCCTAGCGTGCCGGCGGCAAAGCCCTGGTCGACGACCTGTTTGCCTTCACTCGGCAAATCGGCTTGCAATGCCAGCTGCGCCATCTCCATAAAGTCCGCGGGCGCCGTCATGCTCCCCGTGGCCAACGAGAGTCGATAGGCATCGAGCGCCAAACGACCGGAAAAGCTCGGTTTGCGTTGCATACGGCTCAGCAAGTCGACCCAGTACTCCTTCTTGGGGTAGTAGGTGACGAGCTTTTCCATCGCGTAGACATAGGCGTTGTTATCACCCTGCTTCGACGCGGCGTTGAGAAGCAATTTCAAGCGATCTTCCGGCGGCGGGCTGCCCGAGCGCTCCGCGCCCTGGATCTCGGCCGTCAGCTCCTTGGTCGCGCCGGCGAAGTCCCCGCTCAGGTACTGGCTCTGGATCAGCATCGTGCGGATGGCCGCGCTGGTGCCGCCTTCACGGAAATAGCGCTGGCTCCACTGCATCGACTTCGCGTACTGCCCGGCACGGTAGTAGCTGCCGGAGATCGACTCGATCATGCGCAGCTTGTCCGGGCCGCTCACCCGGCCGGAGCCGCTGATGGCCTCGAACGACCGGGCGGCAGTGTCGGCGTCGCCGGCGCCACTGGCCGCGGCGAGTCGCATCCGCTCGATCAGGAAGGTTTCGTTCGCGTTGCGCGCGCCAGCGGCTTCGGCTTCGCGCACCTTGCCGAGCGCTTCCTTGAAGCGGCCACCCTTGATCATTTCCTGTGCGGCCTGCAGCGGCTTGCCGATCTCGGGCCGTAGCGCCTCCTGCGCGCTTGCGCCGCCCGCGCACAGCAAGGTCGCTGCCAGGCAGAGACTGCCCGCGAGTGCGACCACGCAACGTTTACTTGACGTACTGTTCATTCCCGACCATTCCGAGCTTGGTGACGCCGAGGCGCTGCGCCGAGGCGAGCACTGCGGCGACCGATTTGTATTCGACGAGCTTGTTGGGTCGAATGTGGACTTCCGGCTGGTCGGGCTGGGCCGCCGCCTGCGAGAGGCGCGCCTCCAACTGATTGCGATCCGGCACCGCCTCGCCGTTCCACGTGACCGTGCCGTCGAAGTCGATGTCGATGGTGACGACGACCGGCTCCTGCAGAGGCGGCGGCGGCGTTCCGACCGGCATGTTGAGGTTCACAGAGTGCAACTGCACGGGAATCGTGATGATCAGCATGATGATCAGCACCAGCATGACGTCGATCAGCGGCGTCGTGTTGATGTCCATCATCACTTCGTCGTCACCGCTGTTGGAGCCTACGTTCATCGACATGTGTGGTCCTCAGCCCTTGGCCGGCGGTTCGGTCACGAAGCGCACCTTCTGGATCGATGCACGCTGGCACTGGAACAGCACGCGCCCGATCGATTCGTAACGCGCCTGACCATCGCCGCGGATATGCACTTCGGGTTGCGGCGTCAACGTCGCGATCTTGGACAGACGCTGGAACAAGGCATCGGAGTCCGCCACCTGAGACTGGTTCCAGAATATGTCGCCATCCTTGTTGACCGAGATGTCGATGTTCTCCGGCTTGGTCTGCCGCGGGATGTTGGTCTCCTTCGGAAGCGAGACCGGCACTGTGTGGGTGACCACCGGAATCGTGATCAGAAAGATGATGAGCAGCACCAGCATTACGTCGACGAGCGGCGTGGTGTTGATCGACGAGACGACCTCGTCTTCGTCTCCGCTCGAACCGAGGTTCATGGCCATGAGGCGCTCCCGTTCGGCCGGATCAGCGTGCCGAGCCCGGCGCTCGCATGCTGGCGCCCATCAGCACACCATGGAGGTCGGCGCCGAAGCGACGCACCGACTCCATCGTGACCTTGTTGCGACGCACGAGCCAGTTGTAGCCAAGCACCGCAGGCACCGCCACCGCCAGGCCGATGGCCGTCATGATCAACGCTTCACCCACCGGGCCGGCGACCTTGTCGATCGACGCCTGGCCGGCGATGCCGATGGCCGTGAGCGCGTGGTAGATGCC
>JAYTYH010000321.1:0-2076 GCA_043742485.1 Rhizobacter sp. | reverse complement strand
CAGGTCAAGAACAACCAGGTCATGCGCGTCCTGCCGCTCGAGAACGAAGAAGTCAACGAATGCTGGATCGCCGACCGCGACCGCTTCTCGTACGAGGCGCTGAACGCAGGCGAACGGCTCACCGCACCGATGATCAAGCACGGCGGCGTGTGGACGACGGTTGACTGGCCGACCGCGCTCGACTACGTGACGCGCGGCCTGACGCAGATCGCGGTTGATCACGGTGCGAGCAGCGTCGGCGCGCTGGGTTCGGCGCACAGCACGGTCGAGGAGTTGCATCTGCTGGCCAAGCTGGTGCGCGGCCTGGGCAGCGAGAACATCGACTTTCGCACCCGGCATGCGGACTTCGCCACCGGCGAAGGTGGTGCCACCGACGCCGGCGGTCCCATCGACGACGGCGGTGCCATCGGCTCGCCGCCAGCCCGCTGGCTCGGCACCTCGATCGCCTCGCTGTCGAGCCTGCAGCGCGTGCTGGTCGTCGGTTCGTTTCTGCGTAAGGATCACCCGCTGTTCGCACAGCGCATCCGCCAAGCCGCGCGCAAAGGCGCGGAGGTGCACAGCATCAACGCCGCGCACGACGACTGGCTGATGACGATGGCGACTCAAGTCACCGCCGCGCCGAGCGGCTGGGTGCAGGCGCTGGCCGACGTGGCCAACGCGATCGGCATAGGCCAGGGAGCTTCCCCGCCGCTCGCCGGTCAAAACACCATTGAGGCGAATGCCATCGCGAGTTCGTTGCTGAGCGGCGAGCGCAAGGCGATCCTGCTCGGCAATGCGGCGGCCCAACATCCGCAGGCGACGACCTTGCTCGCGCTCGCGAACTGGATCGGCGCGCAAACCGGCGCCACCGTCGGCTACCTGACCGAGGCAGCCAACACCGTCGGCGCGCAGCTCGTGGGTGCGATGCCACGTGCGGGTGGCCTGAACGCCGGCCAGATGTTGGGCGCTTCGGGCGCTTCCGCGCTGAAGGCCTGCCTGCTGTTGAACATCGAACCAACGCTTGACGCCGCCGATGCCGCCGCCGCCGCCGCGGCCATTCGCGGCGCCGAAATGGTCGTGGTGATGAGCCCGTTCAAAACGGCCGCCAACGACATGGCCGACGTGCTGCTGCCGATCGCGCCGTTCACCGAAACGTCAGGCACCTTCGTCAATGCCGAAGGTCGGGTGCAGAGTTTCCACGGCGTCGTCAGGCCGTTGGGCGAAACGCGCCCGGCGTGGAAGGTGCTGCGCGTGCTCGGCAACATGCTCGCGCTCAAGGGTTTCGATTTCGAGACTTCCGAGGGAGTGCGCGCCGAAGCGTTGGGCGATCTGGCGACGCTCCGGGCGCGGCTGGGCAATCAGGCGAGCGTCGACCTCACTGCGGCCAAGGCCGCCTCGGCGCCGGCTTTCGAGCCGTCTTCGCTCGAACGAATTGCCGACGTGCCGATCTACGCCACCGATTCGCTGGTGCGCCGCGCCCCGTCGCTGCAACTCACCGCTGACGCGCGCCGGCCAGTGGCAAGCCTGCCGCAAGCGCTCTGGGACGCGCTCGGTCTGATCGCCGGTGAAATGGTGCGCGTTTCGCAGGGCGCTGCGCACGCCGTGCTGCCGGCGCGCCTCGATGCGACGCTCGCCGTCACTTCGGTGCGCGTGCCGGCCGGCCACCCCGACACCGCAGCGCTCGGCGCCATGTTCGGCGCTGTGACGGTCGAGAAGATCTGAGGCTCGGCATGCTCGACACCTTCACCACCTTCGGCAGTTCCATCCTCGGCCCGGCGTGGCCGGTCGTGTGGTCTGTCCTCAAGATCGTCGCGCTGATCATCCCGCTGATGCTTTGCGTGGCCTACCTGACGCTCTGGGAGCGCAAGGCCATTGGCTGGAGCCAGGTTCGCCCGGGGCCTAACCGCGTCGGGCCGCTCGGCCTCTTGCAGCCGATTGCCGATGCGGTGAAGTTGATCTTCAAGGAGATCATCGTCCCGACGGCGGCGAACAAGAAGTTGTTTTTCCTCGGCCCGGTGATGACCATCATGCCGGCGCTCGCCGCCTGGGCGGTCGTGCCGTTCGGCCCCGACGTGGCGCTGGCGAACGTCAACGCCG
>JAYTYH010000320.1:0-2769 GCA_043742485.1 Rhizobacter sp. | reverse complement strand
CCTGCGGTGGCGTCGGCTGCATCTCGGCGACGGCGCCGTAGGGGAACGGCTCCTTCACGCACAGCGTGAAGATCTCGGAACCGAGCGACTTTGCCAGGCCGAGCGCGACCGCAACGGCGCGCTGCGTGATCTCGGAGCCGTCGGTGGGGACAAGGATTCGCTGGAACATCGTGACTCTCCTTGGCGTTGGAAACGAAGAAATTCAGTGGCAACCGGATCAGCCGCGCGCGACCGGCCGTGCCGGGTCGGAAGACCATTCACTCCACGAGCCCGGATAGAGCCGCGAGCCTTCGAGGCCGGCGTGGACCATGGCGAGCAGGTTGTGGCAGGCGGTGACGCCGGAGCCGCAGGAATGGATCACCTCGGCCGCTGCGCGCGTGCCGAGCTGCGCCGTGAACTCGGCGCGCAGTACGCCGGCTGGCTTGAAGCGGCCGCTGGCGTCGAGGTTGTCCTTGTGGAAGCGGTCGAGGGCGCCGGGAATGTGACCGGCGACGGCGTCGATCGGCTCGACCTCGCCGCGAAATCGCTCGGGCGCGCGGGCATCGAGCACCGCGACGTCGGCGCCGCGGCCGGCAACGTCGTCGGCGTCGACGCTGGCGACGAGCGCCGGCCGCTCGGGGTAGGGCCGCTGCGCCACGGGCAAGCCCGGCACGGCATCGATGGCGCCGCCGTGCTCGCGCCAGGCGGCGAGGCCGCCGTCGAGCACCGCCGCGGCGTCGTGGCCGAGCCACTTCAGCATCCACCAGAGACGGGCCGCATACATGCCGCCCTGCGCATCGAGCGTCACGACCTGCGTGTCGGGGCCGATGCCGAGCGCGCCTACCGTGCGTGCGAAGGCGGCGCGGTCGGGCAGCGGGTGGCGACCGTTGCGGCCGGTCTTCGGCGCACAGAGGTCGCGGTCGAGGTGAACGTAAAGCGAGCCGGCGACGTGCTCCAGCGCGAAGCGGCGCTCGCCGGAGCCGGTGTCGCCGAGGTCGAAGCTCACGTCGAGGACGACCGGCGCCTGACCGCCATGGCCTTGCAGCCCGGCGAGCTCGGCAGCGCTGATCAGCGTCTTGAAAGTCGGTGCGGTTCGGGTGCTCATGCGGTGTTTGGGGGGTCGGTGAGGCGGGCGATGGCGGGCTGGGCGCTGCACGACCTGAGCAGTGTCGCCGACAGCCCGGCGCCGACGATCAGCAGCATCCCGGAGACGGCCAGCGGCGTCACCGGGTCGTTGAACAGCCAGACACCGTAGACGAACGCGAAGACGATGCCGAGGTACTGCAGGCTGGCGTTGACCAGCGTCGGGCCGGTGGCATAGGCGCGGGTGAGCATGACCTGCGCCGCCGTCGCCGTGATGCCGACACCGAGCAGCAGGCCGGCGCCGCGCCAGCTGTGGCCGTGGGCGCCGGTGATCGCCATCAGCAGCGCGCCCGCCACCACGCCGGCGAGCGAGAAGTAGAAGACGATGCGGTACTCGGGCTCGCCCGCGCGTCCGAGGGCCGTCACCTGGAGATAGGCCGTCGCCGCGATCACGCCGCTGAGCAGGCCCATGAGGCCGTGCCAGAGCTGTTGCTCGGCGATCGTCGGCCGCAGGATGAGGGCGACGCCGGCGAAGCCGACCAGCACAGTCGCCATCAGCCGGCCGTCGACGCGCGAGGTGCCCATGGCGACGGCACCGCCGAGCAGGAACAGCGCCATCCAGACCGACGACATGTAGTTCAGCGTCATCGCGGTCGCGAGCGGCAGGTTGCCGATGGCATAGAACCAGAGGACCAGCGCGATCACGCCCGAGAGGCTGCGCCAGAAGTGCATCGCGGGCACGCTGGTGGCGACGGTACCGCCGCGTGAGCGCGCCAGCACCGCCATCAGCACCGCGCCGGTCAGGCCGCGGTAGAACACGATCTCGCCGGCGCTGTATTCGCTCGAGGCCAGCTTTACGCACACGCCCATGGTCGAGAAGAGCAGCGAAGCGCAGACGATCAGCCAGGGCGCTGGAATCGCGGCCAGGCGCGCGGCGACGCGGCTCACCGACGCGTCGGTGCCGACCCCGTCGCCATCTCTCTCGCGTACCACTCGTGAAACTGCTGCATGCCGTCTTCCATCGGGCTCTGGTACGGGCCGGCGTCGTCGTCGCCACGTTCCATCAGGGCGCGCCGGCCGGCGTCCATGCGCAGCGCGATCTCATTGTCTTCGGCACAGGTTTCCCAGTACGCGGCCTGCTCGGCCTCGACGAACTCGCGCTCGAAAGCGTGGATGTCCTCGGGGTAGTAGAACTCGACGACGTTGAGCGTTTTTTGCGGCCCGCGCGGGTGCAGCGTCGAGACCACGAGCACGTGCGGATACCACTCGACCATCGTCGCAGGGTACGACGTGAGCCAGATGGCGCCGTGGCGCGGCACCACGTCGGCGTAGCGGCCCTCACGGTAGGCGAGCACGGCGTCGTGCCACTTGCGATAGGCCGGCGAGCCCGGCTTGGCGAGCTCGTTCTTCGGGCCGACGGTCTGCACCGAGTGATGCCGGCCGAACTCCCAGCGCAGGTCGTCGCAACTCACGAAGCCGCCCAGGCCAGGGTGCGCCGGGGCGACGTGGTAGTCCTCAAGATAGACCTCGATGAAGGTCTTCCAGTTGTAGTCGCACTCATGCACATGCACTTTGTCGAGCACATAGCCGCTGAAATCAAGGTCGGCGTTCAATCCCGTTCCTTAAATTACCAGTCAACCGATCCCAAAATACCGGCCCTGGCATCATTGATGGTGACCGACTTACGTGGATTTTCAGTTGTCGTGC
>JAYTYH010000319.1:0-2658 GCA_043742485.1 Rhizobacter sp. | reverse complement strand
TCACCGACTCGAAGCCGCTCTTGTCGACGTTGGCGAAGATCTTGACGCCGATCTTCTCGAGCCGTGCCCGCGATTCGGTCTCCATCTCGAAGGCCTTGGCCGCCTGCACCTTGTTCATGTCGTCGGCGGCCTGCTGCACCCACTTCTTCTGCTCGTCGCTCAGGCTGCTCCACAGCTTGTCGCTCACGAACAGCACCGAGTTGTTGGCTTCGTGCTCGGTCACCGACATCACCGGCGCCACCTCGTAGTGCTTGTTCAGCAGGTAGACCGTGTAGCCGTTTTCGGCGCATTCGACGACGCCGGTCTGCAGCGAGGTGTAGACGTCACCGAACGGCATGTGGACGATCTGGGCGCCGTAGGCGGGGAAGAGCGCGTCTTCGGTGGCGGTGGCCTGCACCCGGACCTTGACGTTCTTCAGGTCGCCGAGATTCCTGATCTCCTTCTTGCAGTACAGGTTGCGCAGGCCCTGGGTGCCGAGGGTGAGCATGTGTGCACCCTTGACCTTGGTGGCGTACATCTCGCGCATGGCGTCGATGACCCGGGCGTCGGTCAACACCTTGACGGTGTGAGCGGAGTTGCGAAAGATGTAGTGCAGCGAGAACACGCCTGACTCCGGCTGGATCGTCGACGAGTTGGCCGTCGAGACGAGAACGAAGTCGATGTCGCCGGTCTGCACCTTCTGCAGCGTCTGCGCCTCCGAGCCGAGCTGGGCCCCGGCGTACTGGTTGATCGACAGGCTGCCCTTGCTCAGTTCCGAGAGCCGCTTGCCGAAGACGTCGGCGCCGTAGCCGTAGGCGGTTGCCTTGGGCTGGTCGTATGCAAACGAGTAGGGCTTGGCCTGGGCTGCGGCCGAGCCGGCCGACACCACGCCGAGCGAGAACAGGAGCGCGCGAAAGAGCGATGCGGTGGTGAACATGGGGATGAACTCGGTGGGGTGGCGGGCGATCCGGAGTAGGCCGAAGTTGCCGTCGATCGTCAATAATCCGGAACCCGAAGGCGCCGGGGTCCTCGTCAGGTCGCCGGTCTGACGGAGGCGCCGTCGATAATCACAGCGCCAAGCCGGCCTCTCGCAGGTCGGCGACGAGGGCCTTGGTCTGCGCCTCGTTGCGGGGCAGCAGCGGCAGGCAGGTGCGGCCCCATTGGCTGTCGCCATACACGACGCCGAGGGCGGCCTTGACGCCCGCCACCAGCGCCTGTTTGGCGAGGATGTTGCGGCAGGCGGTCGCCCGCTCGACGGCCGCCTTGCCGGCTGCGCTGCCCTGGTTCACCCATGCGCATTGCGAATCGGCCGCGGTCAGGTTGACGGTGGCCGAGATGCAGCCGGCGAAGCCGTCGCGGGTCCCCTGCCAGAGCGTGGCCTCGGAGCTGGGAAAGACCGCGAACCCAGGCGCAGCAGCGACCACCGAGCGCGAATAGGCCAGATCGCCCGAGCTGTCCTTGATGCCGCGCAGCAGCCCGGCGTGCTTTGCGGCCAGCGCCGCCACCACCTCCACCGGCCAGGGCACGCCGGTGTTCTGGGGGATGTGATACAGGTAGAGAGCCATCGCGCCGGGCCGCAGGCGCGCGAGGAGCGCATCGACGTAGGCCAGCAGTGCCGCCGGCTCGATGCCGGGATAGAAGAAGGGCGGCAGCACGAGCGCGCCGGCAAAGCCGAGGTCGACGGCGGCCTGCGTGAGCTGGGCCGTCTCCTCTAGCGAGCACACGCCGGTGCCGACCATGAAGCGTTCCATGGGCAGGCCCGCCTCCTTCACCGCGACCATGACCTGCAGACGCTGCGCCAAACTGAAGGAGTTGGCTTCGCCGGTGGTGCCGAGCAGGTTGATGGCGTCGCAGCCGTTCTCGAGCAGGTGGCGCAGATGCGGCAGCAGCCGTGCGATGTCGGGCGAGTAGTCGCGGTGGACAGGGGTGGCGGTGGCGGCGATGACGCCGCGCAGTCGGGAAGCGGTCACGTCGCGATCTCCTCGTCGGTAAAGCCGTAGAGCCGGCTGGCGTTGCTCACGCAGATCTGGCGGCGCAGTGCCGCGTCGGGGAACCAGGCGTGGACCAGCGCGGCTAACGATGCGGCGCTCGGCGTGCCGTGGTGGAGCTCGGTGTGCGGCCAGTCGGTGCCCCAGAGCACCTGCCGGGGATTGGCGTCGGCAAATGCGCGGGCGAGGCCGGTCAGGTCGCCATGCGGTGACGGCTCGGCGCTGACGCGGTAAGAGCCGCTCAGCTTGACCCAGCACACGCCGGCCTTCAGCAGATCGAACAAGGCATGGCTGCGGGTCGTCGGCGCGAGCTTGCCCATGTGGTCGACGACGACGGGCACGCTCGTCTTGGCGACCAACGCCCGCAGGGCATCGGGCTGCTTGCCGAGATCGAGCAGCACCTGCAGGTGCCAGCCGCGGCCGGCCATGCGGTCGAGGATGGCGAGCGCCGCCTCGACGGTCAGCATCTGCGGGTTGAGCAGGTTGAGGCGCACGCCGCGCACGCCGAGCGCGTGCATGCGCTCGAGCTCGGCGTCGCCGACGTCGGCGGCCGGCACGGCGATGGCGCGAAAGGCCGGCCCGCCGGCCTGCAGCGCGTCGAGGGTGGCACGGTTGTCGGTGCCATAGACGCTCGGCTGGACGATGACGCCGCGACCGATGCCGATGGCGCCCATCACTTCGCGATAGGCGT
>JAYTYH010000318.1:0-7919 GCA_043742485.1 Rhizobacter sp. | reverse complement strand
GTCATGCCTGGACCCCCGCGCCGAATTCCGGCGTGGAGTCAGGCTAGGGCCGAGGCGATTACCAAAGACTTACCGATGGCCGCGCGCTGTGGCGCATCGGCCCACCTGTTAGGGGGAGGCTCGCCCCTCAGCCACCCGAGCGCGCGCGTTCGAGCAAGGCCAGCGTCGACGCGGCCGGCTTCGCACCGAGCCCGCGCTCGATCGCCGACCGGCACTGCTCGAAGACGCGCAGCGCCTCCGACTGCTCGCCGACCTCGAGCAGCATCTGCATCAGCTCGCGGGTCAGGTCCTCGGCGGTCGGGTCGAGCTCGAGGGCGCGTTCGAGCAGGGTCCGCCCGTGCAGCGGCTGGCCGCTGGCGATGTAGTGGCGAACGAGCAGCGACACGCTGCGCTTGAACTTGCTCGCCAGCCGGGCGCGGTAGACGAGCTGCCACGGCTCGTCGTCGGTGTCGTGCAGGTAGTGGCCACCGTAGATCGCGACCGCGCGCTTCAGGTCGGCCACGGCGCCCGGCGAGATCGGCACTGCCGGTCCCGCCGACGCGCCGTCGACGAGATGCTCGAACGCGAGGCAGTCGACCCAGACCTGTCGCGGATCGAGGCTGAGCCGCCCGACCTCGAGAACGACCGCATCGTCTCGCCCGAGCAGCTTGCGCAGCCGGTGCAGCGCGACGTTGAAGGCCGACTTCGCCTTGTCGCCCTCGAGCTCGCGCCAGAGCGCGAACATGACCGTCGCCGCAGACACCTCGCTGCCGCCGGAGGCGATCGTGAACTGCAGCAGCTCGAGCGGCTTCCTCGCCACCTTGCCCGTAAAGGCGAGGGCAATTCCGTCGATCTCGATGCGCAGGCGCCCGAGGGTGTGGATGCGGATTGGCCAGGGCCACGCCGACAGGTCGGGGCGAACGGCGTCGAGCCCGCGCGCCGCGATGACCTCGCCAACGAACGCCGTCTCGATGCCGTGCTCGAGCCCCAGGGCGCAGAGCTGCGCCGCCACGCGCGGCGAGGCGCGGAAGAAGTGCAGCCAGCTCAGCCGCCGGGCCAGCGCAAGGCCCTGTTCGAGCTCGGCACGTGCGGCGTCGTCGGCGTTGCCGCCCGGCGCGAAGCCGTCGAGGGCACGGGCGAAGTGCGCGAGGCACCAGCAGAAGTCGGCCTGCTCGCCAGCCGCGGCGGCACCGGCGCGCTCGAAGAACGGCACCGCTTGCGCGTAGTGGCCGGCGGCGACGTGGACTTGCCCGGGCTGCATGACGGCGACGCCGGTCCAGCGCTCCGGCAGCCGGCTTTCGCCGACCAGGCGCAGCGCCAGCTGGGCGTGCATCTGCGCGTCGCGGTGCCGCCCTGCGGCCAGCTCCTGGCGCGAGCGCAGCAGATGCCACCAGCTGGCGTGCCGCGGCGCGAGCGGCGACAACAGCGGTTCGGCCTGCAGCAGCGCCGCGCCGCCGGCATCGAGCCTGCCTTCCCCGATCGCGTTCTGCGCCTGGGCGAGCAGGCGCTTCAGCTCGATGGTCGGCAGCGGCGTGGGCTGCGACATATCGAGGCCGCGGCGCAGCGCCTCGGCCCGGCCGGCGCCGCCGCTTTCGTAGAGACCCTGGAGCAGCGCGTGCCGCCACTCCTCGGCCAGTCGCAGCGTCAGCTCCGGCGCCGCCAGCACCGGCCGCATCGCCAGCTCGACCCAGAGCACGCCTTCGAGGCTGAAGCGCGCGACGTGAAAGGCCAGCGTCGTCAGCCCGGCGCAGCAGCGAACCGCAGGGCGCAGCATCTCGTCGGCGAGAGCGCGCACGATCACGTCGGCTTGCGCGGGAAGCAGCGGGTCGTCGAGCGCGCCGAACCATCCGGCGACGAGCAGACCGGTCTGTGCGACGAGGCGATGCTCGGGGTCATCGATTGCGTCGAGCGCGCCCCGCGCGGCGATCACGGCGTCGACGGCGTCCTCGAAACCGGTGTAGTCGTCGTCGGCAATGCCGATCAGCTGCACCAGCGCCGCGCCGGCGACGAGCCGGCCTGCGGCGTCGCCCTCGGCGGTGAAGCCGGCGAGCGCCGCGCCCAGGTCGTCGCGGCCCCGCTCGGGTTCGCCCAACGCCGCGTCGAGGCCGCGCCGCAGGAGCAGCGCGGCGCCCGGCGCGCTTAGGGCTTCTTCGCGTTTGCTGCCTATGCGCTGCATGTGAACACCACCATGATGTCGCGGATCGAGTGCGGCGGCGCGACGGTAAACGGCAGCGCCGCGTCGTCGTTCTTGTCGCTGCCGACAGGGCCGGTCCTGGCAGCGCAGGCGCAGCGCGTTCCCTCAGCGACGGCGTAGCTGCGCTTGTCGCAATTCGCGACCTGAATGTGGCGCTCCATCACATCCTGCCGTGGCGTTTCCGACTCGCTGGTCTCGGCCGGCTTGCGCCAGCGCCATCCGACGGCGGCGAGCGGGAGGGGGACGGGGCGCGTGGAGGCGGGAAGCAGGCGGGCATGGCGAACCTCGGAAGCGAAACCACTGAATTGTCGCCCGCTGTCGCCGGGCAACGCCGGCACGGCGCTCTTCACCGTCGACGCGGCAAGCTACGTCAATCTCGGCCGCCGCTTCGGCGGCGCGCTGCCCGGCATCTGGCCGTTTGCCGAAGGCGGCAAGCTGTGGGGCGTCGACGGACCAGGCTCGTAGCTGCAAGACCGCGGGCAACACGGCGAAGGTGCTGCCGATCGTCGAGTGTGGCCTGATCCACGTCCCGAACTGACGGCGACGCGGCGCGGTCAGGCTTCGCCACGCATGCGTTCGTGCAGCAGGACGGACAGCGCCAGCGCAGCGCCGACCAGCAGGTACTTCGCGCCTTCATCACGTTGCCGTTGACCTCGAAGATGCCGCGGTAGCGCGGCTCGATACCGGCATCGGCCTTGCAGGGGCGCAGCGGCGAATCCGTGCGCAGCCGCGAGGCTCGCAGAGCCCGGCGAAGCCAGTTCGAAGGCAGCGTCAGAGGCCTCGGCTTCGGCGTGACAATGCCACGGGGCGCGTCGGCGGCTAGCCACCGGGCGCGAGGGCGCGAGGGCGCGAGCCACCAACGAAGCACGGCAATGATCGAAAAGGAAGTCGCGACACTGCGCGAAGCGGTGGCCGACGTGGCCGACGGCGCCACCGTACTGATCGGCGGCTTCGGCACCGCCGGTCTGCCGAACGAACTCGTTGGCGCGCTCCTCGAACAGGGCGCGACCGGGCTGACCATCGTCAACAACAACGCCGGCAACGGCGACACCGGCCTGGCCGGCCTGATCGCGGCCGGCCGCGTCAGGAAGATCGTCTGCTCGTTTCCGCGCCAGACCGACAGCCACCACTTCGACCGCCTCTACCGCGCCGGCCGGATCGAGCTCGAGCTGGTGCCGCAGGGCAACCTCGCCGAGCGCATCCGTGCCGCCGGCGCCGGCATCGGCGGCTTCTTCACGCCTACCGGCTACGGCACCGAGCTGGCCAAGGGCAAGGAAACGCGCGAGATCGACGGCCGCATGCATGTGTTCGAGTCGCCGCTGCACGCCGACTTCGCCTTCATCAAGGCCGAGCGCGGCGACCGCTGGGGCAACCTCACCTACCGCATGACGGCACGCAACTTCGGCCCGGTGATGGCGATGGCGGCGAAGACCACCGTCGCCACCGTGCACGAGATCGTGCCGCTCGGCAGCCTCGACCCGGAGGCCGTGGTCACGCCGGGCATCTTCGTGCAGCGCATCGTCAGGATCGATCGCGTGGTCACCGGCGCCGGAGGGTTCAAGGCATGAGTGCGATCAAGAAGTGGAGCCGTGCCGAGATGGCGGCGAAGGTCGCGAACGACATCCCGGACGGCGCCGTCGTCAACCTCGGCATCGGCCTGCCGACGCTGGTCGCCAACCACCTGCCGGCCGGCCGCGAGGTCGTGCTGCACAGCGAGAACGGCGTCATCGGCATGGGCCCGGCGCCCAGAATTGGCGAGGCAGACTACGACCTCATCAACGCCGGCAAGCAGCCCGTCACCTTGCTGCCGGGCGGCTCGTTCTTTCACCACGCCGACAGCTTCGCGATGATGCGCGGCGGCCATCTCGACGTCTGCGTCCTCGGCGCCTTCCAGGTCTCGGCCACGGGCGACCTCGCCAACTGGCACACCGGCGCGGCCGGCGCCATTCCCGCGGTAGGCGGCGCCATGGATCTCGCCATCGGCGCCAAGAAGACCTACGTGATGATGGAACACACGACCAAGACCGGCGAGCTGAAGATCGTCGAGCGCTGTTCGTATCCGCTCACCGGCATCGGCTGCGTGGCACGGATCTACAGCGACCTCGCCGTCATCGACATCACGCCCGCCGGCCTCGCGGTGCGCGAGATGGCCGCAGGACTCAGCCTCGAAGCACTGCAGACCCTGACCGGCGCGCCGCTCGCGCTCGCCGTGCAACCCTGACCCGAACATCGACATGACATCGACATGAACATCACCGAAGCCTTCATCTGCGACGCCGTTCGCACGCCCTTCGGCCGCTACGGCGGCGCCCTCTCCGCCATCCGCACCGACGACCTCGGCGCCTTGCCGATCGCCGCCTTGATGGTGCGCAACCCGAAGGTCGACTGGGCCGCCGTGGCCGACGTGATCTACGGCTGCGCCAACCAGGCCGGCGAGGACAACCGCAACGTCGCCCGCATGTCGCTCCTGCTGGCCGGCCTGCCGACCGAGGTGCCGGGCGCCACGGTCAACCGGCTGTGCGGCTCCGGCATGGACGCCATCGGCACCGCCGCGCGCGCCATCAAGAGCGGCGAGGCACAGCTGATGATCGCTGGCGGCGTCGAGAGCATGAGCCGGGCCCCGTTCGTGATGCCGAAGGCCGAGAGCGCGTTCTCGCGCAGCAACGCGGTGTACGACACCACGCTCGGCTGGCGCTTCGTCAACAAGCTCATGAAGGAGCGCTACGGCGTCGACTCGATGCCGGAGACGGCGGAGAACGTCGCCACCGACTTCGGTATCGGGCGCGAGGCCCAGGACCGGATGGCGCTGGCGTCGCAGCTGAAGGCCGTGGCGGCGCAGAAGGCCGGCTTCTTCGACGCCGAGATCGTGCCCGTGACGATCGCGCAGAAGAAGGGCGACGCCATCGTCGTCTCGAAAGACGAGCATCCACGCGAGACCAGCCTCGAGGCGCTCGCGAAGCTCAAAGGCGTCGTCCGTGCCGACGGCTCGGTGACGGCCGGCAATGCTTCGGGCATCAACGACGGCGCCTGCGCGCTGCTGCTGGCCAGCGAACGCGCCGCGGCGCAGCATGGCCTGGTGCCGCGCGCCCGCATCGTCGGCATGGCCACCGCAGGCGTGCCGCCGCGGATCATGGGCATGGGCCCGGCGCCGGCCACCCGCAAGGTGCTGGCGCTGACCGGCCTCTCGCTGACACAGCTCGACGTCATCGAGCTCAACGAGGCGTTCGCGGCGCAAGGCCTCGCGGTGCTGCGCGATCTCGGCCTGCAGGACAACGACCCACGCGTCAACCCGAACGGCGGCGCCATCGCACTCGGCCATCCGCTCGGCGCCAGCGGCGCACGGCTCGTGACCACGGCAGCCAACCAGCTGCACCGCAGCGGCGGCCGCTACGCGCTCTGCACCATGTGCATCGGCGTCGGCCAGGGCATCGCCGTGGTCATCGAACGGGTGTAGAACGCGTTCGACGGGCATATCGATTGCTCGACCGAGCCGGCGAAAGGCGAGCCCAATCCTGCCCCATCGAACCAACGGAGACACCCATGGCACAGAGCAGCATCAATGGTGGTGAACGCGCCCCGAAGCAGGCCGAGGGCCGCAGCGCCGATGTCCTCGGCCCGAGCGACACCTCCGACAGCGGCAGCGACATCCAGGGCGCCACGCGCCTGAAAACCGACACCGCGGAAGGCCAGCTCGGCGGCGCCATGCCGATCGACACGCAGAGCGACGGCGACTCGATGGGCACCGGCGACCGAGCCGAGGCCGTGCCCGAAGGCGCCCGCGACGGTGCCGACATCGCCCCCGATCGCATCGCGCGCTCGAAAGACGCGCTCGACTCTGCCGACTCCATCAGCAGCAGCGACGACGAGATCGACTCGCTGATCGACGAGTCGGGCGACGACGAGGACGAAGACGCCGACGACGCTGCCTGAGCAGGCGACGAGCTCCCGCCCGGAGCGCGTTCGGCTATCAGCAGGCCGGAGTAGGCGTCGACGATGCCGGCCCGAAGCGCCTTCGCGACCGCGTGGCCACGCGACTGGGCCTGCATCTTGGCGATGATCTGGGCGACGTGAAACTTGGCGGTGTGCGCCGAGATGCCGAGGGCGCCACCGATCTCGCGGTTGCCGAGGCCGTTGCTCATCGCCACCAGGACCTGGCGCTCGCGCCGGGTCAAGGCATCGAACTGGGCCGGCAAGGCGCGGCGCTCGCCGACACGCTCGTAGCGCAGCGCCTCCGCCGCGAACGCCGATGGCGTCGCGACGAGGCCGGCCAGCACCGCCCGCGCGGCGGCGGCGATGGCCTCGGGTCGGGCGTTGCGCGGCAGCACGGCACAGCCGTCGATCAGCCACTCGCCGATGCGCTCGTCGGCCTCGGCGGCGAGCAGCACGAAGCGCAGGCCTTCGCCGGCGAGCAGATCCGGATCGAGATGCGTTTCGTTGTCGTCGGCTTCGTCGGCGACGTCGACGATCGCGACCTCGGCGCCGCCGAAGCCGGCCTCGCGCAGCTCGGCAACGCCGGCCGCCGCGAGCGTGACCTCGTGGCCGAGCGCGGCCAACCCTTCGGCCAGCCCGGCGCGCACCATCGACGAGCTCGAGGCGATCGCGAAACGGAGGATCTCGGGCTCTCTCATCGGCAGCTCCTGCGCTCTTGCGGCCACTCGTCGACCTGGGCCTGCAACTCGGCCGCCACGCCGCCGCGCAGCAGCGCCAGCGGCACGGTCTTGCCGACGTGCGGGGCCAACGCCTGGCGCAGCTCGCGCAGGCTGCCGGCGCTCTCGCCGGCAGCGGCGTGGAGGATGTCGCCCACCATCACGCCGGCGCGTTCGGCCGGGCCGCCCTGGCCGAGCGAGGTGACGAGCAGGCCGCTGCGGGCAGCGTCGCCTGGCAGCGGCACCGCTTGCGCGCCGATGCCGAGCCAGGGCCGCACGACGCGGCCGTGGGCGAGCAATGCATCGACGACGCGGTCGACCGTCGACGCGGGCACGACGATGCCGTAGCTGCGCGAGAGCGCCGCGGTGGCGATGCCGACGACGCTGCCGGCGGCGTCGGCGACGGCGGCGCCGGAGAGGCCTTCGTAGACACCGCCGTCGAGGCGGATCAGGCGATCGACATGGCCGCCCAGCCACGTCTGCCACGGCCCGCCGGCACGGTTGACGAGGCCCGAGCTGGCGATGGCGTCGCCATCGCCGCTGCGGCCGACGGCGACGACGACGTGGCCGGCGCGAACGCCGCTCGCGTCGCCTGCCGCCACCGGCACGAGGCCGCCGTCGGTATCGCCCAGGCGGAACAAGGCGAGATCGGTCGCGGAGTCGATGCCGACCATCGTCGCGGCATGCGTGATGCCTTCGGCCCCGACCAGCGTGATCGCCGCCGGCGTGCGCCGAAAGACGTGCGCCGCAGTGACGACCAGCCCGGGCCGCCACAGCACCGCCGAAGCGATGGCCTGCTGGCGGCCGAGCACGGCCAGCGTACTGGCTCCGACCTGTTCGACGAGCGCGGCGAGGTGTTGCGAGTGCGCCAGCAACGGGTTGGCGGCGGCGGTGGTGGCATTCGAATTCATGGCGGGATCTTTTCTTGAAGCGATGCCGCGAAGGTACGCGGCAGGCACGGGCCGCGAACCGGCCGATCGGCCTGCGATCCTGCCTATTTGGGGCGGCCCGGGTCCGATGCAAGCGGCCGGGCCGGGCTTCCAGCGCGTCCGGTGCGCCGCCGCCATTGGCGACGCGGCAAGGCGGTTCGCGACGCCGCG
>JAYTYH010000317.1:0-1508 GCA_043742485.1 Rhizobacter sp. | reverse complement strand
TCGACGAGGACAGCTGCAGCCTGGTCCTTCAGGAGGTAGCCGAAGGCGCCGGCCTGCAGCGCCGGGAAGAGGTGATCGTCGTCGTCGTGGATGGTGACGACGACCGATTGGGCGTCGGGTTGGGCGCCGCGCAGGGCGGCGACGACATCGACGCCGGAGCCGTCGGGCAGACCGAGGTCGATCAGGGCGAGGTCGAAGCGGTGCTTCTCGATCAGGGCCAGAGCTTCGTGCACCCGAGCGGCTTCGAAGAAGGTAGCGTCGGGATAGACCTGCACGACCTGCAGCTTGAGCCAGGCCCCGGCTTCGGGAATGTCCTCCAACAGCAGGATGTTTGTCACCGCCTCGACCCTTCAGGATTGCTCACTTCGCCTCGACCCGGTAGCAAATAGCGTACGCGCAGGCGAATCTTCGAATCATCGTACCGCGCGAAGGCGACTCGCGTACCGGGCTCAAAGTGGAACTGTGAGCGATATCACGACGCCGTGTCCGGGCCGCGACTCGACCAGGCACTGGCCGTTCATCCGCTTGGCGCGCCGCTTCATGCTCGCCACGCCCTGACCTCGAGTGAGCTCGCGGTCGATGCCGCGGCCATCGTCCTTGACGGTCATCTGCAACGCATCATCGGCGATGGTGCAGGCGATGTCGCAATGTTTGGCGCCGCTGTGCTTGATGACGTTGCTGACCGATTCCCGAAGGATCCGCGTCAGCTGCATGTAGGTGCGTGCGCTCAGCATCAGCGCGTCGGTGTTTTCCGGGCTCTTCCAACGGCCCTGGATGCCGGTCTGCTCGAGCCGGCCCACGGTCTCGGCGCGCCAGTCGGCAAAGGCGTCATCGATCTGCACCGCCTTGCCGGCCAGGCCGCGCACCGACAGCCGCATCTCCTCGAGGGCTTCGCGCGCCAGCTGCGGCATCCGCGCCGTGTCGGAGGTGTGCACGATCGTCAGCAGCTTGGCGCCGAGGTCGTCGTGCAGGTCGGAGGCGATTCGCTTGCGCTCGAGCTCGGTGAACTGGCCGACGCGCTGCGCCGTCAGGTGCTCGACGCGGGTCTGCATCTCGGCGGTCAGCCGGTGCAGCTGGCCGGCGACGCGATTGCGGTCTTCCTCCGTGGCGCGCAAGGCGCGCGCGAACATGAGCAGCAGCCGCGCCCCGACCGCGGCGAAGGCGACCGGCATCAGGAAGCGCGCCAACGACAGCGGTGGTGGCGAGATCGCCTGCCACTGCACGGCGAGCTCGATCGCCATCGCGACCAGACCGGCCGCCACTACCGGCGCCATCAGCCACAGGTCCTGCGGCCGCTGGCGCTTCGTCACCGAGAGGTAGATCAGCATCACGGCGGCCAGCTCGAGCGCCAGCAGCAGGTACCAGACGCGGGCGGCGGCGAACAGGTGCTCGGGGCCCACCAGCACCAGCGTCACCGGCAGCAGCACCCACTGCAGCGCGACCAGACCCTCGATCATTCGCGAGCGCAGGCCGGCGAAGCTGAGGAAGAACTGCACGGCGAGCGCCAG
>JAYTYH010000316.1:0-6369 GCA_043742485.1 Rhizobacter sp. | reverse complement strand
GACGACGACGTTGTGATCGAGCTCGACTCCGGCCGACGTCGATGCGACCGACGAGAAGAGGTGCCAGTCGCGCAGCACCGCCGCATCGCTCAACGCCGCCGGCTCGATTTCGCCGGTGGCCAGTGCGACGCCTAGCGCCGAGGCGCCGCGCGAGAACGCCATCGACTCGTAGGTGTCGGCGCTGACGGGCTCGGCGCCGCGCCCCCGTGCCGCCGCGATCTTCGCCGCGGTCAGGAGCGGGCACTTGATCTGGACGAAGTGGACGTCGGCGGTCGCTTCGATGCAAGCGTCGGCCATCGCGCGCTCGACGGCCGCTGCGGTCTCGTCGATCTGGGCGCGCCGGCCGATTTCCTCGGGCAGAAAGTCGCGCGTGAAGGCCCTGCCGATGGCCAGCCGCTTCTCACTCGTCGGCGGTCCGGCTGCACAGGCACTTCGTGCGAACACCGTGCAGTGCGGCGACAGCACGCCTTCGGTGCCGCCCGACATCACGAAGGCGATGCGGCGCTCGACGGCGTCGGGGGCGAGCCCGAGACGCCGTCCCAGCATCGTCGCGAGCGCGGCCGTCGCGTACTCGCGGGTGAAGTCGTTGACACAGCCGTTGCCTTCGGTCTTGCCGAGCACGGCGACGATGTCGGCGGCAGCCAGCCGACCGGATTCGAGCAGCCCGGCGACACCCGAGGTGTCACCGGGCCCGCGGGTGGCGACCCGAACGACATCGACGCTGAAGCGGCTGGCGGGATCCATGGCGGGCAGGAGAGTGGAGTGGGCAGTGGACAGCAGGGTCCGTACCACCTCTGCGAGGCATGCCCAGCCTCAAAAAAGTGCGGCGTGCACCAGTTGGGACCGAGACGAGGCTGCAGCGCCCTGCGCCGCGTCGCAATGGCTTCATTCGTTGGGGGCGAGCGATGGCACGGGTGTTGCGAACCGAGCTGCACCGATCCCGCCCATGAGCAGCGCCGACCTCGAACTCGTTCACGCCGTCAAGCACTACGGCACGACCGTGGCCGTCGATCGCATCGACTTGAAGATCGTCGCCGGCAGCTACTGCTGTCTGCTCGGCCCCTCGGGCTGCGGCAAGACGACGACGCTGCGCATGATCGCCGGCCACGAGCACGTCGACGAGGGCGACATCCTGCTCGGCGCCCGCAACATCACGCGCCTGCCGCCGGCCCGGCGCGGCACGGCGATGATGTTCCAGAGCTACGCGCTCTTCCCGCACCTCGACGCGCTCGACAACGTCGCCTTCAGCCTGAAGATGCGCGGTGTCGCGCGTGTCGAGCGGCATGCAAGGGCGCGCGAGCTGCTCGAGCGCGTCTCGCTCGGCGCGCTCGCGCACCGGCGCCCCGCCGAGCTGTCGGGTGGGCAACAACAGCGCGTCGCGCTCGCCCGGGCGCTCATCAACGAGCCGAAAGTGCTCCTCCTCGACGAGCCGCTGTCGGCGCTCGACCCGTTCCTGCGCATCCGCATGCGCGCCGAGCTGAAGGAGTGGCAGAAGAAGCTGTCGATGACTTTCGTGCACGTCACCCACTCTCAGGAAGAGGCGATGGCACTCGCCGATCGCGTCGTCGTCATGAACCAGGGCCGCATCGAGCAGCAGGGCACGCCGCACGCGGTCTTCAACGCGCCGCGCACCGAGTTCGTCGCCCGCTTCATGGGCGGCCACAACGTCATCCCGGGCGCGACCGGTGGCCTGGCTGCGGTCCGCGCCGACAAGACCCGGCTCAGCCGCCGACCGCTGCCGCCGGCACCGAACGCGGTGCCGGCGACCGTGCGCGGCGTCGAGTACCAGGGCACGCATGTGCTGGTCACGCTCGCCGGCGAAGCGGTGGCCGAGCTCATCGCCCTG
The DNA here is from genome assembly GCA_043742485.1 of Rhizobacter sp. Classification (GTDB taxonomy): domain Bacteria; phylum Pseudomonadota; class Gammaproteobacteria; order Burkholderiales; family Burkholderiaceae_C; genus Schlegelella_A. The sequence continues at coordinate 4,523 of JAYTYH010000316.1, read as the reverse complement.
CTGCCCGAGGCGGACTTCGACGCCGAGCCCTGGCAGACCGGCGACCGCATCTGCGCCCACTGGGACGGTGCCGACGTCCACGCGCTCGCCGCATGACCGCCGTCCCGACCCAGACCGTCCATTCACTTGAGGAAACCGACATGACCGATTCGCATCGCAAGACCGTGCCCGATCACCACGACGCCGGCACCACCACGGCACGCCGCACCCTGCTCAAGGGCGCTGCCGGGGTGCTCGCCACGGGCATCTTTCCGGCGATCCACGCTCAGGAGAAGATCGTCCTGCGCTATCTTGGCACCGCGGTCAACCAAGACAAGGCGATCGCCGACAAGTTCAAGGCCGACACCGGCATCGAGATCCAGTACGTCGCGGTCAACACCGACGAGGTCACCAAGCGCGTCGTCACCTCGCCGAACAGTTTCGATCTGCTCGACGCCGAGTTCTTCTCGCTGAAGAAGATCGTCCCCACCGGCAACATCAAGGGCATCGACGTGAAGCGGGTCAAGAACGCCGACAAGATCACCTCGGTCTTCACGCGCGGCGAGGTCGCTGGAAAGAAGGTCGGCGACCAGGGCACCGCGCCGAAGAAGGTCATCTTCCTGGAGGGCGAGAAGTCGAAGGTCTTCGCGAAGGCGCCGACGCAGTGGATGTCGCTGATTCCGACCACCTACAACGCCGACACGCTCGGCATCCGCCCCGACCTCGTCAAGCGACCGATCGAGAGCTGGAAGGAACTCCTCAACCCAGAGTTCAAGGGCAAGGCCTCGATCCTCAACATCCCGTCGATCGGCATCATGGACGCGGCGATGGTTGTCGAGGCATCGGGCCTCTACAAGTACCCCGACAAGGGCAACATGACCAGGAAGGAGATCGACCTCACGATCAAGACCCTGATCGAGGCCAAGAAAGGCGGCCAGTTCAGGAGCCTGTGGAAAGACTTCAACGAAAGCGTCAACCTCATGGCCTCGGGCGAGGTCGTGATCCAGTCGATGTGGTCGCCTGCCGTCACCGCGGTGCGCTCGAAGGGGATCGCCTGCGTGTACCAGCCGCTGAAGGAGGGCTACCGCGGCTGGGCCTCCGGCTTCGGCTTGCCGGCAACGCTGAGCGGCAGGAAGCTCGACGCCGCTTACGAGTTCATCAACTGGTTCCTCGACGGCTGGGCCGGCGCCTATCTGAACCGCCAGGGCTACTACAGCGCCGTCCTCGAAACCGCCAAGACCAAGATGGAGCCCTACGAGTGGGCCTACTGGATGGAAGGCAAGCCGGCGGCGCAGGACATCAAGTCGCCGACCGGGCAGGTGCTCGAAAAGGCCGGCACCGTCCGTGACGGCGGCTCGTACGAGCAGCGCATGGGGGCGATCGCCTGCTGGAACGCGGTGATGGACGAGAACATCTACATGGTGCAGAAGTGGAACGAGTTCGTGGCCGCCTGAACGGCGAACGCCGCACCGGATGAGCGCTCTGCGCGGTGGCCCGCCAGCGTGGCTGCAGGCGGCCCCGTTCGCGGCGGTGTTCCTGTTCTTCTTCGTTGCGCCGTTGGTTCTCGTCGGCGCCGTGAGCCTCTGGCCGAGCAGCGAGTACGAGCTGGTGCCGGGCTTCACGCTGCAGAATTACGCCACGATCTTCGCCGGCTGCGCCGATTTCGCGGAGCCGTGCGTCACGCTGAAGACGTACTGGTCGACGCTGCGCTTGGGCCTCGAGACCTGGGCGGTCACGCTCGTTCTCGGCTTCGCGATCGCCTACTTCCTGGCCTTCCACGTCCGCACGCTGGCGATGCAGACGCTTCTCTTCGTCGTCTGCACGATCCCGTTCTGGACTTCGAACGTGATCCGCATGATCTCGTGGTTGCCGCTGCTGGGCAGGAACGGTCTCGTCAACCAAGCGCTCGTCGGCGCCGGCGTCGTCGACCGACCGGTCGAGTGGCTGTTGTTTTCCGAGTTCTCGGTCGTGCTGACCTTCGTTCACCTCTACACGATGTTCATGCTGGTGCCGATCTTCAACTCGATGATGCGGATCGACCGCTCGCTCCTCGAGGCCGCCGAGGACGCCGGCGCCAGCACCTGGCAGACGCTCTGGAGCGTCGTCGTGCCGCTTTCGCGCACCGGCATCCTGATCGGCTCGATCTTCGTCGTCACCATCGTCATGGGCGACTTCGTCACCGTCGGCGTCATGGGCGGTCAGCAGATCGCATCGGTCGGCAAGATCATCCAGGTGCAGACCTCGTACCTGCAGTTCCCGCTCGCTGCCGCCAACGCCGTCGTTCTGCTCGCCGTGGTGCTGCTCATCATCGTCGCGCTGAATCGCCTCGTCGACCTGCGGCGCGAGCTCTGACATGAGGGCTTCGGCATGAGTCGGCGGCACGCGCATCGCAGGCCGGGCTTCTGGCCGCTCGTCGCCGTCTTCGCCGGGTTCGTCCTCTTTCTCTACGGACCGGTGCTGACGATCTTCGTGCTCAGCTTCCAGGGCCCCGAGGGCGGCCTCACGTTTCCGATGCGCGGCCTGTCGCTGCACTGGTACGCACGCCTGTGGAACGGCCTCGGCGTCGTCGACATCGGTGCGGCGCTGCGCCGTTCCTTCGGGCTCGGCCTGGTCGTGATGGCGCTGACCGTGCTGCTCTCGCTCGGCGCCGGTCTCGCCTTCCGCAAGAAGCTCGCCGGCGCCAACGTTCTCTTCTACGTGACCGTGGCGAGCCTCATCATGCCGTCGATCATCGTCTCGCTCGGCATCGGCCTGCAGTTCCGGCTGATCGACGTGGCGCTGAAGGCGCTGCTCGCGGCTGTGGGCGCGACGGCGCTGCTCGAGGGCTACACGACCTCGCTCGGCCTGTTCACCTCGGGCCTCGGCGCGCACCTGACGTGGACGCTTCCCTTCGGGCTGCTGATCATGTTCGCGGTCTTCAACCGCTTCAATCCGGCCTATGAAGAGGTGGCGCGCGATCAGGGCGCGTCGCCCTGGCAGTCCTTCCGCCACGTCGTGCTGCCGTTGATCGCGCCTTCGGTGATCGGCATCGGCATGTTCGGCTTCACGCTGAGCTGGGACGAGATCGCGCGCTCGTCGCAGGCGATCGGCGACCTGAACACGCTGCCGCTCGAACTGCAAGGGCTGACGACGACGGTGACCGACCCGGCCATCTACGCACTCGGCACCGTCACCACCGGCGTCTCGCTCCTCGTCATCGCCGTCGCGCTCGGCAGCGCCGAGTGGTTGCGCCGCCGCCGTGCCGCGTCGCCGTGACCTCGCTTTGACGCCGTCGTGAACGCGCGACGATGAAGTTTCTCGTCGTCAACCCCAACACCTCGGCGGCGGTCAGCCGGCGGCTGCAGCAGCACGTCGTCGCGATCCTCGCGGGCCTGGCCGCGGCGGCCGAAGTGCGAACGGCGACGGCCACCTTCGGCGCGAGCTACATCGCCGATGCGGCGAGCTTCGCGATCGCCGCCCATGCCGCGCTCGACGCCGCAGCGAGCGACTGCGCACTGCACGGCGAACCCGATGCGATCCTGCTCGGCTGCTTCGGCGATCCCGGCATCGAGGCGCTGCGCGAAGCGATCGGCCGGCCGGTCGTCGGCCTCGCCGAAGCGGCGCTGCGCGAGGCGGCGTCGCACGGGCGCTTTGCCATCGTCACCGGTGGCGTGGCGTGGCGGCCCATGCTCGAGCGCCTGGCCCGCTCGCTCGGTTGGGGCGAGAGGCTGGTCGGCGTCCATGCGTTCGAGGCGACAGGCGCGCAACTGGCTGCCGACCCGGACGCCGCCATCGAATCCCTGCGCTCAGCCTGCCGTGTCGCGAGCGCCGGCGCCGACGCCGTCGTCCTCGGCGGCGCGGGCCTGGCTGGCATGGCCGCGCGGATCGCATCGTCGCTCGACGTGCCTCTGATCGACAGTGTCACCGCCGGCGCGCTGGCCCTGCTTCGCGCCGGGCAAGCCACATCGACTGCGCCGGCCCGGTCGACAGAAAAGTCGATCGAATGGCGCGGCCTCTCGGCACCGCTGCTACGGCTCCTGGGCTGACTCGGCCGCCTCGACCGCATCGCAGATGCGACCCGGCGTTGTCCACCAGACACCCGCCGCGGCAGCGACGTGGCCGAGCGCCCGTCGCAGGTGCGGCAGGCGGTGCGGTTGGCCGACGAGGTAGGGGTGCAGCGCGATGCCCATCACCAGTGGCTGCTCGCTGGACTGCCGGAGCATCTCGTCGAACTGGTCGACGATCATGTCGGCGAAATCGGCGCCGCTCATCTGCCGCGCGACGATCGCCGGGATGTCGTTGAGCTCCTGCGGGTACGGCACTGCCCAGAGCGGCCCGGCGCTCGTCGACAGCCGCGTCGGCTGGTCGTCGTGGCACCAGTTCAGTGTGTAGCGGTAGCCGGTTTCGGCCAGCAGGTCCGGCGTGGCGCGGCTTTCCGAGATCCACGGCGACAGCCAGCCCTGCGGTGGCCGCCCGCTGGCCAGCGCGAGTCGGTCGCGGCAGGCGACGAGGAGGGCGCGCTCTTCGTCGCGCGTCATGTCGCCTTGCGCCTCGGCGTTGCTGCG
>JAYTYH010000315.1:0-1961 GCA_043742485.1 Rhizobacter sp. | reverse complement strand
GGGCAGGAGCGCGGCGTCTTGCCGATGGGCGTCTGGTCGACCTCGAGCACGCGGTCGATCCAGCCCCAACCGTCGATCTTCTCGCAGCCGTGCCAATTCGGCTTGGCGCCGCGCACGTTGATGAAGAGCAGGTTGGCGAGCAGCACGTCGCGCGCGAGCGTGCTCTTGCCGGAACCGCTCACGCCGGTGATGGCCACAAGGCGCTTGAGCGGCAGGTCGACCGTGACGCCCTGCAGGTTGTGCAGCGTGGCGTTGTGGATCGTGAGCAGCGCGTTGCTGGCGCCCTCCTTGCGCTCGGTCTTCGCGGTCACCACGGCCACCGGCCTTCGTGGCTGCAGCGGGTGGATGAGCGGGTGGGCGAGGAAGCGGCCGGTGACCGAATCGGGGTTCGACGCCAGCTCGGTGACGCTGCCCTGGCCCACCAGCCTGCCCCCGCGCTTGCCGGCGCCGGGGCCGATGTCGATGATGTGTTCGGCGCGCCGGATCGTCTCTTCGTCGTGCTCGACGACGACCAGCGTGTTGCCCTTGTCGGCCAGGTTCTGCAGCGCGTTGAGGAGGATGGCGTTGTCGCGCGGGTGCAGGCCGATGGTCGGCTCGTCGAGCACGTAGCACACGCCCTGCAGGTTGGAGCCGAGCTGGGCCGCCAGGCGGATGCGCTGCGCCTCGCCGCCCGAGAGCGTGGGCGCGGCGCGGTCGAGCGTGAGGTAGCCGAGGCCGACCTCCTCCAGAAACTCGAGCCGGCTCTGGATCTCGGTGACGACGTCGCGGGCGATCTCGGCGCTGCGGCCGGTCAGCGCCAGCGCTTCGACCCACTTGCGCGCGTCGGTCACCGACCACTGCGCGATCCAGGCGATCGACTGGTCCTGGAAGGTGACCTTGCGCGAGACCGGGTTCAGCCGCGTGCCGGCGCACTCGGGGCAGGGCTCGTCGACGATGCCCTCGACCTCGCTCTCTTCGGCCGGAAAGCTCTGCTCGCGGCCGCGGGCGTCGTCGTCGATCACCGAATCGTCGTAGGCCTTGCGCTGGTCGCGCGTGAGCTTGAGGCCGGTGCCGACGCAGAGCGTGCACCAGCCGTGCTTCGAGTTGTAGCTGAACATGCGCGGGTCGAGCTCGGGGTAGCTCGTGCCGCAGGTCGGGCAGGCGCGCTTGGTCGAGAACACCTTGACCGTGCCGACCTTGCGCGTCGGCGTACCGGCGAGCATGGCGCCCTTCAGGCCGGTGAGCGGCGCCAGCAGGTGCATTACGCCCTTGCCGACATCGAGCGCCCTCGCCAGCCTCGTGCGCAGCTCGGCTTCGTTGTCGGCGCTGACGATCAGGTCGCCCACCGGCAGCTCGAGCGTGTGCTCCTTGAAGCGGTCGAGGCGCGGCCACGGATCGACCTTGATGAACTCGCCATCGACACGCAGGTGCGTGTGGCCGCGCGCCTGCGCCCAGCGGGCGAGATCGGTGTAGACGCCCTTGCGCGCCACCACCAGCGGCGCCAGCAGGCCGACGTGCTCGCCGGCGTGATCGCGCAGGATCTGCGCGGCGATGCTCTCGGCGCTCTGCGGCAGCACCGCAGTGCCACAGGTCACGCAGTGCTGCAGGCCGAGCTTGACGTAGAGCAGGCGCAGGAAGTGCCAGACCTCGGTGGTCGTGGCGACCGTGCTCTTGCGGCCACCGCGGCTGAGGCGCTGCTCGATGGCGACGGTGGGCGGAATGCCGTACACCGCATCCACCTCGGGCCGGCCGGCCGGCTGCACGATCGAGCGCGCATAGGCGTTCAGCGATTCGAGGTAACGGCGCTGGCCTTCGTTGAAGAGAATGTCGAACGCCAGCGTCGACTTGCCCGAGCCGCTGACGCCGGTGACGACCGTGAACTTGCCGCGCGGGATCGAGACGTCGAGCGACTTCAGGTTGTGCTCGCGGGCGTTGACGATGCGGATGTTCTCGTCGAGCGGCGGCCGCAGCCGCGCCGGCTT
>JAYTYH010000314.1:0-5741 GCA_043742485.1 Rhizobacter sp. | reverse complement strand
GCGTCGAAGCCGCGCGAAGGCCGTGCCCGCAGCGGCACCGCGCGCGCCGTCAGCATCGCGGTTTGCTTCCTTTGCACCAGCCAGTCGATGCCGAAGGTGAGCAGGGCCGGCATCAGCAGCAGCAGGCCGACGACGGCGCCGCGCTGGAAATCCTGCTGGCCGATGACGAGCTTGAAGACATCGGTGGCGAGCATGTTGAAGTTGCCGCCGATCACCTTCGGAATGCCGAAGTCGGTCATCACCAGCGTGAAGCTCACCAGCGCCGCCGAGATCAGGCCGTACTTCGCGCCCGGCAACGTGATGGTGAAGAACTTGCGGCGCGTCGTGGTGCCGAGCGCGTCGGCCGCTTCGTAGAGGCGCGAGTCGGCGAGCGCGAGGGCGCTGAGCAGGATCATCAGCGCATGCGGGAAGACCGCGAAGCACTCGGCGATGACGATGCCCGGCGCACCGTAGACGTCGTCGAAGCCGAAGGCATGGATGACGCCACGCGCGATGCCCTGGTTGCCGAACCAGTAGATCAGCGAGATCGCCGACAGCAGCGAAGGCGCGAGCAGCGGGATCAGGGCGATGGTGCGGAACAGGCCCTTGGCAGGAATGCAGCTGCGCGCCAGCGCATAGGCGAACCAGAACGCCAGCGGTACGGTGATCGCGGTGACGAGCGCCGAGACGCCGACGCTGTTGAGGAACGATCGCTGCAGCGAAGGCGTTTGCAGATAGCTGGTGAAGTTGGTCAGGCCGACGAAGGCACCGCTTCGGTCCTGCAGCGACTTGGCGAGGATGGTGGCGAGCGGCAGCGCCAGGAAGACGACGAGCCCCACCACGACCCCGAGCAGCGCCGCGTGGGCGATGCGGTCGGTCCAGTGCGAGCGCTGCCGCAGCGTGGCCGCGGGCAGGGTCAGGACGGCGGACATGCGGCGAACGCTGGCGGAAGGGTGCGCGTCGGAAGGCGCGTCAGAACACGCGCATGCGGTCGCTGCGCAGCGCCAGCTCCATGCGCGCGCCGGCCCGCACGCCCAGGTCGTGCAGCTGGTTGAGCGAGAAGGCGATCAGCAGCGGCTGGCCTTCGAGCTCGTCGACGTGCATCTCGGCGAGGCAGGAGCCGCCCAGGAACTCGACCTTGCGGATCTCGGCCCAGACGCGGTTGGCGATGCCGTCGAGGCTGCCGTCGGCGACGCGGTCTTCGGGCCGCAGGTAAAGGCGCACCGACTGCCCGACGACGGGCGCGGCGCAATGCTCTGCGCCCTGCAGCTCGAGACGGCCGACGCGAAAGCGGTTGCCGCCGAGCGCCGTGGCCGCCAGCACGTTGACCTTGCCGACGAAGTCGGCCACGAACGCCGTCGCCGGCCGCTCGTAGACGTCTTGCGGCGAGCCGACCTGCTCGATCACGCCCTGGTTCATGACGACGATGCGGTCGGCCACCGAGAGCGCCTCCTCCTGGTCGTGCGTGACCATGATGGTGGTGACGCCGAGCGTGCGTTGCAGCGAGCGGATCTCCTGGCGCAGGCGCACGCGCTCGAGGGCATCGAGGGCCGACAGCGGCTCGTCGAGCAGCAACAGCCCCGGTGCGGTGGCGAGCGCCCGCGCCAGCGCGATGCGCTGCTGCTGGCCGCCGGAAAGCTGCGCCGGGTACTTGCCACCGCTGCCCGGCAGGCCGACGAGCTTGAGCAGTTCCTCGACGCGTGCCGCGATCTTCGCCTTGCCCTCCTTGCGGTTGACGAGGCCGTAGGCGACGTTGTCGGCGACGCTCAGGTTCGGGAACAGCGCGTACGACTGGAACACGATGCCGTAGTCGCGCTCGGCCGGCGGCAGCACCGAGATGTCGCGCCCGCCCTGGCGGATGCTGCCGGCACTCTGCGTCTCGAGGCCGGCGATGATGCGCAGCAGCGTCGTCTTGCCGCAGCCCGAGGGGCCGAGGAAGCAGACGAACTCGCCCTTCGCGATGACGAGGTCGATGTCCTTCAGCGCCTGGAACGCTCCGAAGTTCTTGCGGATGCCCTCCAGGCGCAGGAAGTCGGTCATGTTTCGCAGCACGCGACCGGCCGGGCGCCGGGCCGCCCCAAGCCCGGCCGCGCCCCCTCGGGGGGCATCGAGCGCAGCGAGCGTGGCGGCGTCATGTCACTTCTTCGGCTCGCTCTTGGCGTCGTAGCGCCTGTTCCATTCGGCGAGGATGCGCTCGCGGTTGTCGGCGGCGACCTTGAAATCGAGCTTGACGAGGCGCTTCTCGTAGTCGGCCGGCACGTTGGCGAGCGGCGCCGCCACGCCCGGCTGGGCGGTGATGGCGAAGTTCTTGCCGTAGAGCTTCATCGCGTCCTTGCTCGAGGCCCAGTCGGCCAGCTTCTGCGCCGCCTCGAGCTTTTTGGTGCCCTTCATGATCGCGAACGCTTCGAGGTCCCAGCCGAGGCCTTCCTTCGGGAACACGAGGTCGATCGGCGCGCCCTTGGCCTTGTTGCTGTTGGCGCGGTACTCGAACGAGATGCCGAGCACGTATTCGCCGGCCGAGGCCATCGTGCATGGCTTGGAGCCGGAGTGCGTGTATTGGGCGATGTTCTCGTGCAGCGCGTCCATGTACTTCCAGCCGCCGCCCTTGCCGTTGTCGTCGCCAAAGAGCGTGAGCCAGGCGACGACGTCGAAGTAGCCGGTGCCCGACGAGGCCGGGTTCGGCATCACGATCTGGCCCTTGTAGATCGGCTTGGTCAGGTCTTTCCAGGTCTCCGGCTTCGGGATGCCCTTCTTCTGGGCCTCGACCGTGTTGAAGCAGATCGTGGCGCCCCAGACATCCATGCCGAACCAGGCCGGCGGGTTCGCCTTGTCGCGGTAGGTGCTCATGATCGCGTCGAGGTTGAGCGGCGCGTAGGGGATGAGCATGCCCTGCGAGTCGAGCAGGGCCAGGCTGGAAGCGGCAACGCCCATGACCACGTCGGCCTGCGGGCTCGCCTTCTCGGCCAGCAGCTTGGCGGTGATGACACCCGTGGAGTCGCGCACCCACTTGATCTCGATGGTCGGGTTGACCTTCGTGAAGCCGGCCTCGTAGGCCTTGAGCTGGTCGGTCTCGAGCGCGGTGTAGACGGTGAGCTGCGTCTTCTGGGCGAAGGCCGCGGAAGAACCCAGGCCGAGCGCCAGGACGAGCGCTGCGGCAAGCAGCCCCTTGATCGAACCCTTGGTCATGCGGATCTCCCTGAATGTGATGTGAAAAAGGCGGATGCCGATTTGTCGCAAAGCCTATGCCAGTGGAATGACAGCCGTGCGATGGCCGCCATCGAATGGGAAAACAAGTCTGCGATGACCCCGGATCGGAGTCAACTGTATTCTGGAGATTGTTGACAATCGCCAAGTCGTGGTTTCTACTCACGGCCATGCCAGCCGCCGCCTCGCCGCACCCCACGATCACGCTGCTGCAGACCAGCTCGCTGACCAGCGTGGTGCAGAGCGAGCTCGAGCGGATGATCCTCTCGGGCGAACTGGCGCCCGGCGCCAAGCTCACCGAAGTGGCGCTGGCAACACGCCTCGGCGTCTCGCGCGGGCCCTTGCGCGAGGCCTTCCGCATGCTCGAGGAAGCCGGGCTGGTGCGCACCGAAAAGAACCGCGGTGTCTTCGTGCGCGATCTGCCGGTCGAAGAGGCCGTCGAGATCTTCGAGCTGCGTGCAGCGATGGACGAGCTCGTCGGCCGCCGCCTCGCCCAGTCGATCGCGCCCGCTGCGCTGAAGGAGATCCGCGGCCTCGTCGACCAGATGGAGGTCGCGGTCAAGGCCAGGGACGCGCCGCGCTACCACCTGCTCAACCTGCGCTTCCACGACCGCCTCGTCGAGCTCGCCGGCAACGCCAAGCTGACGGCGATCTACAGGAAGCTCATCAAGGAGCTCAGCCTCTTTCGCCGCCTCAACCTGGCCGACGGCGGGCTGATGCCGGTGTCGGTCAGCGAGCACCGTCACATCGTCAAGGCGATCGCCGCCGGCGATGCCGATGGCGCTGGCCGTGCCATGTACGCCCACGTCATGGAAAGCAAGGAGCGGACGATCAAGAACCACCCGAAGCCGACACCGCCCGCGGCTGCCGAAAGGAACCCGCGATGATCGACGTCAACGGCCGTTCCTACGCCCTCGCCCACCGGCCCACCGTCGTCGTCTGCGTCGACGGTTGCGAGCCCGACTACATCGCCCAGGCGGTTGCCCACGGCCAGGTGCCGTGGCTGAAGAAGGTGCTCGCCACCGGCACCGTGCTGACGGCCGACTGCGTGATCCCGAGCTTCACCAATCCGAACAATCTCTCGATCGTGACCGGCGCACCGCCCTCGGTGCACGGCATCTGCGGCAACTATCTGTTCGACGTCGCGTCCGGCACCGAAGTGATGATGAACGACCCGAAATGGCTGCGCGCGCCGACCATCCTGGCGGCGCTTTCCCATGCCGGTCAGTCGGTGGCCGTGATCACCGCGAAGGACAAGCTTCGCAAGCTGCTCGGCCACGGCATGGCCGGCATCTGCTTTTCCGCCGAGAAGGCCGACGAGGCCACGGCGGACGAGAACGGCATCACCGGCGTGGTCGAGCGCGTCGGCATGGCGGTGCCTTCGGTCTACAGCGCCGAGCTGTCAGAGTTCGTGTTCGCCGCCGGCTGCGAGCTGATGAGCCACGAAGGTGGACCGGGCGGGCGCCCCGACGTGATGTATCTCTCGACCACCGATTACGTGCAGCACAAGCACGCCCCCGGCACCGATGGCGCCGACGCCTTCTATCGCATGATGGATCACTACCTCGGCAAGCTCGACGCCATGGGTTGCGTGATCGTGCTGACGGCCGACCACGGCATGAACGCCAAGACGAAGATGGACTCCCAACCCGACGTGATCTACCTGCAGGACGTGCTCGACGGCTGGCTCGGCGCCGGCGTCGCGCGGGTGATCCTGCCGATCACCGATCCTTACGTCGTCCACCACGGCGCACTCGGCTCCTTCGCGACCGTGTATCTGCCCGAGCACGTCGACCGCGCCGCGCTGGAGCAGCGCATCTTCGCGCTCGACGGCATCGACTCGGTGCGCTCTCGTGAAGAAGCCGCGGTCTTCTTCGAGCTGCCGGCCGACCGCATCGGCGACCTGATCGTGGTCTCGGGCCGGTCGAAGGTGATCGGCACGTCGGTGTCGCGCCACGATCTCTCCGGCCTCGACGCGCCGCTGCGCTCGCACGGCGGCATCTCCGAGCAACGCGTGCCGCTGATCGTCAACCGGCGCATCGAAGGGATCGACGCGTCGCGCCGCTGGCGCAATTTCGACGCCTTCGACCTGGCCCTCAATCACGTCGGCTGACGACGACGCCACCCACCGAGGACCCGATCGCCCGGATGCTGCCCCTTCTCAATCTCCTCGCCGCCATCGCCTTGCTCGTGTGGGGTACGCACATCGTGCGCACCGGCATGCTTCGCGTGTTCGGCGAAAACCTGCGCCAGGTCCTGGCGGCGAGCTTCGGCAACCGGCTGCGTTCGGTCATCGCCGGCCTCGGCGTCACAAGCATCGTGCAGTCGAGCACGGCAACGTGTCTGATCGTGGCCTCCTTCGTCGGCAAGAACCTTGTCACCACCAGCGCCGCGCTGGCCGTGATGCTCGGTGCCGACGTCGGCACCAGCATGATGGCGGTGGTGTTTTCGTTCGACCTGTCGTGGCTGTCGCCGCTGCTCATCTTCGTCGGCGTCGTCGTCTTCATCTCGAAGCAGAACAGCGGCGCCGGCGCCGTCGGCCGCGTCCTGATCGGGCT
>JAYTYH010000313.1:0-5953 GCA_043742485.1 Rhizobacter sp. | reverse complement strand
CTTGATGCCCGCCTTGTTGGTGATGGCCGCGGCGATGGCCTTGCGGCAGCGGTCACCGATGAACTTGGCATCGGCCTTGGAGAGCGCAGGCGCCGCGGCCGGTGCGGCCGCCGGCCTGGCGCCGGCCTTCGTCGCGACCGCCAGCTTGTCTTTCAGCTCCTTCAGTGCCGCGTCGATCTTCTTCTTACTCTCTTCGGCGCAGCTGGAGGCATCGCTCTTGATCAGCTCGGCCGCCTTGGCGACGTCCTTGTCGAGCTCCTTGCCGGCGGCTTTGACGAACTGCTCGACTTCCCGGGCCACGTCCTTGGCCTGGACGACCAGCTTCTCGGCGGTCTTCTTTTCCGCGTCGAGCGCGTCCGAGCGCTTCGTGAGGTCGGCAGCCGAGACCACCTTGGCGAGGTCGCACAGGTTCAGGGTCAGCGACGAGAACTGGGTCGCGAACGTCTTCGACGCTTCGGTGATCTTGTTCTTCGGCGGGTTCTTGGCTTTGGCCGACTTGGTCGCCCAATAGCTGGCCGCGAGCGAAGCTGGAAGACTGATGTCGTTGGCCATGACGTGATCCTCTGTCGACGAAGCGGCGAATGATGGTCACCGCCGCCGGCGGCGTCAAGACGGCGGCTCTGCCATGTCATCACCCCGAAGGAGGAACAGGCGCGCCGAATGGGCAAAAGTGCCGCACCGCCCGGGCCGGAGCGGGGCGCGAGACGACAGGCGCTCCCTACAATGCGACGCTTTCAAACGCCAGGTTCTGGATGACCGCCGCACTGCAATCGTTGATCGACCTCGCCTGGGAAGGGCGTGCCGCCCTCGACCCGACCAACAGCCCCGAGGTGCGTGCTGCCGTCGAACAGGTCATCGCCGGTCTCGACGACGGCAGCTTGCGGGTCGCCGAGCGCCAGGGCGTCGGCGTCTGGACCGTCAACCAGTGGATCAAGAAGGCGGTGCTGCTCAGCTTTCGCCTCAACGACAACCGGCCTTCGCACGCGGGCGACCTGACGTTCTACGACAAGGTGCCGACGAAGTTTGCCGGCATGGACGACGCTGCCCTGCGCGCCTCTGGCGTTCGCGTCGTGCCGCCGGCCGTCGCCCGCCGCGGTGCCTTCCTCGGCAAGAACGTCGTTCTCATGCCGAGCTACGTGAACATCGGCGCCTATGTCGACGAGGGCACGATGGTCGACACCTGGGTCACCGTCGGCTCGTGCGCACAGATCGGCAAGAACGTGCATCTCTCCGGCGGCGTCGGCATCGGCGGCGTGCTCGAGCCGATGCAGGCCAACCCGACCATCATCGAAGACAACTGCTTCATCGGCGCCCGCTCCGAGATCGTCGAGGGCGTGATCGTCGAGGAAAACTCGGTCGTCTCGATGGGCGTCTACATCTCGCAGAGCACGAAGATCTACGACCGCGCCACCGGCGAGGTCCACTACGGACGGGTGCCGGCCGGATCGGTGGTCGTGAGCGGCTCGCTGCCGGCGATCGACGGCAGCCACAGCCTCTATTGCGCGGTGATCGTCAAGCGTGTCACCGCGGCGACGCGGGCCAAGACGAGCATCAACGAACTGCTGCGAAGCTGAAAGGTCGGCGATGGGGGATTGCGTATGAGCACGGGCAACATGGAGAGGGTGCTCCGGCTGATGTCGGAAAAAGGCGCCTCCGATGTCTACCTCTCAGCCAGCTCGCCGATCCTGATCAAGATCAACGGCCAGTTGCTGCAGCTCTCCGACCAGCCGCTGACGCACACGCAGCCGCGCCAGCTCCTCGCCGAGCTGCTCACGCCGAGCCAGCTCGAGGAGCTCGAAGACACCGGCGAGCTCAACGTCGGCGTCGGCCTCGCCGGCGTCGGCAGCTTTCGCCTTTCGGGCTTCAAGCAGCGCGGTTCGATCGCCGCCGTGTTCCGTTGCATCCCGTTCGAGATTCCGACGCTCGAGAGCCTGAACGTGCCGTCGATCCTGAACCAGCTCGTGCTCGAAAAGCGCGGCCTGATCCTGATGGTGGGCGCCACGGGCGCCGGCAAGAGCACGACGCTGGCGGCGATGATCGAGCAGCGCAACCAGGTCATGGCCGGCCACATGCTGACCATCGAGGATCCGATCGAGTTCCTGTTCAACAACAAGAAGTCGGTGGTCAACCAGCGCGAGGTCGGCCGCGACACGCAGACGCTGCAGATCGGGCTGAAGAACGCTCTGCGCCAGGCGCCCGACCTGATCATGATCGGCGAGATCCGCGACCGCGAGACGATGACCGCGGCGATCTCGTACTCGCTCTCGGGCCACCTCGTGCTCTCGACCCTGCACGCCAACAACAGCTACCACGCGCTCGGCCGCATCCTCTCGTTCTACACGCCGGAAGCGCGCCCGGCGCTCCTCGCCGACCTGGCCGCGGGCCTGCGCTCCGTCGTCTCGCAGCGGCTGGTCCGCAGCGTCGCCGGCGGCCGCATGCCGGCGGTCGAGGTGCTGCTCAATACCAAGCTCATCTCCGAGCTGATCGAGCGCGGCGACTTCAGTGGCGTCAAGGAAGCGATGGAGAAGTCGATGGCCGAAGGCTCGCAGACCTTCGAGCAGGACCTGGCCCGCATGATCAACGCCAACATCATCACCCGCGACGAGGGTCTGGCCTATGCCGACTCGCCGACCAACCTGATGTGGCGCCTGCAGAACGACCTGACGCCGGCGTCGCGGATCGTTCCGAAGAAGGAAGACGACAGCGACCAGCCCAGCTTCACCGAGATCACGATCGACGTGCGGCCGGAAGAAGTCGGCGGCATGTCGCCGAACTTCCGGCGCTTCTGATTGCTGCGTCCGTAACGCGCTCCGTGTCGGCCACGCTTCGCCTCGCCGAAGAGCTGATCGGCCGGCGCTCGGTGACCCCGGCCGACGGCGGCTGCCAGGCCGTGATCGCCGCCCGCCTGGAGGCGCACGGCTTTGTCTGCACGCACCTGCCCTTCGGGCCGCCCGAAGCCCGCGTCGACAACCTGTGGGCGCTGCGCCCGGGCCGCGACGCCGCCGGCAAGCTGCTCGTCTTCGCCGGCCATACCGACGTCGTGCCGACCGGGCCGCTCGACGCCTGGACGAGCGACCCGTTCATGCCGACGGTTCGCGACGGCGTGCTCTATGGCCGCGGTGCCGCCGACATGAAGACCTCGATCGCGGCGATGGTCGTGGCGGCCGAAGAATTCGTCGCTGCCGCGCCGCGCCACGCCGGAGGCGTCGCCTTCCTGATCACCAGCGACGAGGAAGGCCCCTCGCGCGACGGCACCGCCCGCGTCTGCGAGTGGTTGCAGGCAGAGGGCGTCGAACTCGACTACTGCATCGTCGGCGAACCGACCTCCGTCGCGGCGCTCGGCGACACCATCAAGAACGGCCGCCGCGGTACCTTGTCGGGCAAGCTCCGGCTGCAGGGCGTGCAGGGCCACATTGCCTATCCGCAGCTGGCGAGAAATCCGATCCATCTGGCCGCGCCGGTGCTCGCCGAGCTGGTCGGCGTCGAGTGGGATCGCGGCAACGCCCACTTCCCGCCGACGTCGTGGCAAGTTTCGAACATCCACGCCGGCACCGGCGCCGGCAACGTCATCCCGGTCGACATCACCATCGACTTCAACTTCCGCTTCAGCACCGAGTCGACGCCGGCGCAGCTGAAGGCGCGGCTCGAAACCATCGTGGCGCGGGCCGGTGCCCCATTCGAGATCGCCTGGACGCTCGGCGGCGAGCCGTTCCTGACGCCGCCGGGGCGCCTCAGCGATGCGCTCGCCGGCGCCATCCGCGCCCGCACCGGCGTCGCGACCGAGCTCTCGACCACCGGCGGCACCTCCGATGGCCGCTTCATCTCGCGCATCTGCAGGGAAGTGGTCGAGTTCGGGCCCGTCAACGCCAGCATCCACAAGATCGACGAATGCGTTGAGGTGGCGAGCATCGAGGTGCTGAAAGACGTCTACCGCGGCACGCTCGAGCGCTTGCTGATCGCCGCATGACGCTGGTCGAGCTCGTCGTCGCCGAAGCCGATCGCCTCAAGCGCGCCGGCGTCGCCTTCGGCCACGGCACCGGCAACGCCTTCGACGAGGCCGCCTGGCTGACGACCTGGGCGCTCGGCCTGCCGCTCGATGCGCTCGAATCGAAGGGCCAGCGCGAGGTCGAGGACGAGGGTGCCGCCAAGGTCCGGGCCGTAGTCTCGCAACGCATCGATAGCCGCAAGCCCGCGGCCTATCTCACCGGCGAGGCCTGGCTGCAGGACATCCCGTTCACGATCGACGAGCGCAGCATCGTGCCGCGCTCGTTCATCGCCGAGCTGCTGGTCGATGCCGAAGAGACCGGCACGCTCGACGCCTGGCTGTCCGAAAAGACCCACCGCGTGCTTGATCTTTGCACCGGCAACGGCAGCCTGGCCGTGATCGCGGCGATGGTCTATCCCGACGTCACCGTCGACGCGGCCGACATCTCGGCCGCGGCGCTCGAGCTGGCCCACATCAACGTCGCGCGCCACGGCCTCGGCGCCCGCGTCACGGTCGTCGAGTCGGACCTGTTCGCGGGCCTGCGCGGCGGCTACGACCTGGTCGTCTGCAACCCGCCATACGTCACCGACGCCAGCATGGCGGCGCTTCCGCCCGAGTACCGCGCCGAGCCGGCGCTGGCGCTGGCCGGCGGCGCCGACGGCATGGACCTGGTACGCCGCATCGTCGCCGGGGCGTCGGCGCAGCTGAGCGCAAACGGCGTCATCGTGATCGAGGTCGGCCACGAGCGCTCGAATTTCGAGGCCGCTTTCCCGCGCCTGGAGTGCGCCTGGCTCGAGACCAGTGGCGGCGACGATCACGTCGTGCTGATCGAGCGGCAGGCGCTTGTCGCCGAAGATCCCTCTCGTCGCTCGGAATGACGGTCGTGTCATCTTGGACTTTGCCGGCGGCCTGAGCGACGCGAAGCATACCGACGCGACAATCGCGCCATGCTCGTCCTCACCCAGCTCTCCCTTCGCCGCGGCGCCAAGCTCGTTCTCGACCGCGCCGCGCTGACGATCCAGCCCGGCGACAAGGTCGGTCTCGTCGGCCGCAACGGTGCCGGCAAGTCTTCCCTGTTCTCGCTGCTCGCCCATCGCCTGCAGGCCGATGCCGGCGACTTCTCGATGCCGCCGCGCTGGCGCCTCGCCGAAGTCGCGCAGGACATGCCCGAGACCGACGAAGGCGCCACCGACTTCGTGCTCTCCGGCGACACCCTGCTCGCCGAGGCCGAGGCGGCGCTGGTGGCCGCCGAGGCCAGCGGCGATGGCCACGCCATGGGCGACGCCCACCAGGCCATCAGCGAGGCCGGCGGCTTCGACGCCCGCCCGCGCGCCCAGGCGATGCTGATGGGCCTCGGCTTCAAGGGTGTCGAGCTCGACCAGCCCGTGAACAGCTTTTCCGGCGGCTGGCGGATGCGCCTGCAGCTTGCCCGTGCCCTCATGTGCCCGGCCGATCTGATGCTGCTCGACGAGCCCACCAACCACCTCGACCTCGACGCCCTGGTCTGGCTCGAAGCCTGGCTGCAGCGCTACACCGGCACCATGATCGTGATCAGCCACGACCGCGAGTTCCTCGACGCCGTCACCAGGGTCATCGTCCATCTCGACGAGACCAAGCTGAATCGCTACACGGGCAACTACACGGCCTTCGAGGAGATGCGCGCCATCCGCATCTCGCAGGCCCAGGCCAGCTTTTCCAAGCAGAAGGAAAAGATGGCGCACCTGCAGAAGTTCATCGACCGCTTCAAGGCCAAGGCCAGCAAGGCCAAGCAGGCGCAGAGCCGGGTCAAGGCCCTGGCGCGGATGGAAAAGCTGGCGCCGGTGTTGACCAGCGCTGACTTCCAGTTCGAGTTCAAGGAGCCGCAGAGCTTGCCGAACCCGATGCTGGCTTTCTCGAACATGGCGTGCGGCTACAAGAGCGAAGGCGCCCACGACATCCGCATCGTCGACCACATCGACCGCTCGGTGC